>JACMPF010000237.1 GCA_014377665.1 Pedobacter sp.
CACCGGTCGACCACGCCCAGGTTTCTCTTTGTGTTTCTTCCATCCATTACGGTGAAGCTCTCGGCTAATAGTCGAAACAGATCGACCCAATCCAACGGCAATCCAGCTAGACTTAAACCCTAATGTTAACTGAGCCTGAATAAAACTTCGTTCTTCAATACTGAATTGATTGTAATTTCCCATGCATCATTTTCCTTCGAAAAATGTTGCACTTCAAATTTGAGCGCGCCGATCTTTTAAGTATTAAAATAAAATTATTAATTACAACCACTCCCTTTTGAGTACGCTTCTTTATTATCACTAATTAAAATAGGGCAACGATGTTGCAGATACAAACTGCTTACACTCAACATTTATATTTTTTGACATTCAACTTTTACACCACTGAATTATCTCAGCAACACAAAAGCGCAAAATTGGGTAATTACGCATCTTATTTATGTTAGTGCTCCGATAACATTGGCTTAAGCATCTAAAAAACGTTGTCATGCTTTTTTTGAATTCAACTATATATCCTTAGCAAATAAGTGATTTTAAATGCTTTGGGTGTAAATCACTTCAGCAGCACTTCATTAAGACACAGTTTTTATAGCCTGCCTCATAATAATCCACTTTATACAAACTCGTGAGGTGATTTGGTCAAATGAATGCGTCAAAGCATACGTTCCCAAAGCGTCACTTCTGACAACGTATGCTGAAATTTGTGGCGTGTTTCGCGAATCACAAAAGGAATTTCAACTGGCGCCTGTATAAGTTTAAAATGTTGACCAAGCACCGCTTTCAGACCATCTAATGTAGTCACATTTTCTCCATCTTGCTTATAACCGCCAACCCACTCAGCCCTTGGTGTATGGTCTTCCAACCAAGTGTATGGGGAGGTAATCATCAGCACGCCGCCAATATTTAATCGATGATGAATCTTGCTTAAGAATTGCCGCGGGCTATAAAGTCGATCAATTAAATTAGCCGCTAGAATGAAATCATATCCAGTAAATTGGTGCTTAAGGTTGCAAGCGTCACCTTGCCAAAATTCAACTTTATGGGCTACATCATTGAGTTTAAGCTCAGCTAAGTTACGCTCTTGATAGCTTACTAAATCACCTTCATTCACCATGGTGTAACGCAACACACCTTGCTGAACTAGCTTATGGGCTAATCCAATAAACCGTGCAGAAAAATCAATGCCCGTCACGTGATCAAAATGCTTAGCTAATTCGAATGTAGCACGACCCGTAGCGCAACCTAAATCCAATGCTGTTTTAGAGGGTTTCGATTTCAGGCTTAGTATAGCAAAGTCACTTAGCGCTTTTGGAAAATTAGGCACGTCATAATAGGTATCACCGTAATGGAATTCGGCGTATTCCGAAAGCTGTTTGTCAGATTCATAATGTGATGCGTCATTCTCAATAGGTGTATCAGTCACAATATAACGAAATCCTGCGTGTTGAAAAAAATGGCGTCTAAACGCATAACGGGCACTCTTTAAAGCCTCATTGCCCGTTGAAATCCACGAGCCGCCTTTAATGATGTTATGTCGGCCATCATAAGTAGGCGTAGTAAAGTCATCATATAAAGGGTGCACCTTAAATCCATCAAAAGGGAAAATAGGTGTTTCTGTCCATTGCCATACATTACCTACTACATCGAACAAATCACCATGTGCAAACTCATTCACCGGGCAAGATGATGCATAATGATCCAGCAACAAGTTTGCGTTTTTACTGGTCGTGACTTTTTCATCCGATAGGCCAGCATGTAAGTATAAACTGTACCACTCATCTTCGGTAGGCATTCGCACTTGTTTGCCTGTTTGTTCGGATTGCCAGTTGCAAAACGCTTTTGCCTCATGATAATTCACTTCTACAGGCCAACTCCACGGCATATTGACTTCTTCTGTCATCAACCTCAGTTGCCAAATATCTCCTTTTTTAAGCCAAAATGTCGGATGCTGAGCTTGCGTATACTGCTTCCAATCAAGGCCTTCTTCTTGCCAATATTGATCCTTCTGATAGCCGCCAGCTTCTACAAAAGCTAAAAATTCCGCATTGGAAGTGAGGTATTTTGCCGCCTGAAAAGGTGAACAGTGAGAGTTGTATTCACCGTATTCGTTATCCCAACCGTAATACTCGGTTGATTTACTTAAGTGAATATCCCTTTCAGGAATCTCTACCAAGCCATTAATAGGTGCGACCACATCCTTTGCTTGGCTTGGTGCCAACTCCGCTACAGGTTGTACAAACTGTAAAAACTGTTGGCGTATTAATACCGAGCTGGTTTCTAAATGAATACGCTCATGCTCGATACACATCAAAATGGGCCACCATTGGCTTTCCCAACCAATCGGTAGGTCTAAGGGAAGCGTGCTGATTAAATGATCAACCACCAAGCGCACGCTCGTCCTATAAGCTTTTACCTCAGCAGGTGAAGGCCAGGAGTAGTTATTTTCGTTTACGTCGTCCCAGCCCATTTCATCCACGCCAACAGCAAACATAGACTCAAACTGTGGATTCACACGCTGAGTGATTAAACCAGCTAAAATCAATTTATTCACAAAAAAAGTATTGGTATGGCCGTAATAAAAAATTAACGGATGCCTCAAATGAATTGATTTGGAATAAAAAGCTTCATCGCTTTTTAATGCAGCAAATAAGTTTTCATACAAATCTGCAGTTTGATGAAAATCCGCGCGAATCTGTTCACGTGTGATTGAAAGGTTGTTGCTGTTAATTACAATGCTACGGTTTTTAAGTTTAATCATAATTTTTATAGGTGGGAAATTTAAAGGTTAAACCAGACGGATATTGTCTAGATTGTTATTGTTTTTTAATACGAAAAAATGATCAAAAATATTCTTTATGCATTTCCATAAATTAGAATTAATTTTTATTAATTAATGTTACTTGACGTCATCATAAAACTTCCAGAAAGCAAAATTTCTGATACTTTCAATTATATTAATCAAGCATCAGCCAAACTAAAAAATCTCTCTTCTATTTAATGGAGCTTAGATATTTTCAAAGCGATTATGTTATTAAATATTTTCTAAATAAATCTCATCGATACTATATGCATTAACGTTTTTTAAATTTGACGTTTTGATAATAATTAATCGAAACACATAAAGTTTTTGGAATCATGTAAATCCTCTTGAGTTTCTAATTTATTCTCTTCGAGTTTATACAATTTGTAATTTTTAAATAGAATAAAGGTTATTTTTTAAGTTTGCGTATTTGATTACGTCAGGATAAACAGCTGGCAAAAATTAAAACACTCATTTATACATAACTTACAACTCGTTACATTGAGCGTTATTTTAAAATATTAGTTTCTAGAATTCTTTCTACAGATATAAAAAAATATTCATTTAAATCATTTGAAAGAGATATCTTTCAAATAAAATAACCCCAACGGGTTCTTAGCAAAAGCATTTAGTAATCCAAAACAATCATTTAGATAAATTATCAAATTCACGTAGCATTTCTTCATATGACACGTCTATTTTATGGGTTATCTGAAATAACTAGTGTATTAAAATCACTTAATATGGAAAATACTTAAGCCTGCAAGCTTTTACTTACAACTTCAAAGACATCATTAGAGAGGTTCGGAGTATCTAGGATTGTTTGAAGAGCTTCTTTTATTTTAACTTGGAGCGCGGGGGTGTAACGCCTCCATTCCCGAAAAGGTATGATCAGCCTAGCGGCAATTTGTGGATTTATGTTATTAAGTTCAATGATCGCATCTCTTAGGAAAAAATAACCTTGTCCGCTAGGATCATGAAACTTCACAGGATTATTGATCGCAAACGCGGAATACACAGCGCGCACGCGATTAGGATTTTTGATGTTAAATTCTGGATGATGTAGTAGCTTCTCAAAATCTCCAAATATTTCGTCTCTATTAGCGCTAGCTTGCAGTGAGAACCATTTATCGACGACAAGTGGATAAGCTTTAAATCTTTGATAAAAATCGAAAAATACCTTATCTCTATCAAGTTGCTCGCTGTTAGATAAGCAAGTCAATGCACCGACACGATCAGTCATGTTATCAGCGACGTCATAATGGGCTTTTGCGCGCGCTGCGGATCCATTTCCATTGCTTACTGTCAGTAATTCAAGCAGGGAATTTTGTAAAGCCCTTCGGCCCATAGCCTCTGAGGATATGGAAAATTCACCTGTATTTCTGTTCATTTCGTACGAATTCACCAGTGCATCTTTATGCCTGTGTTTTATTGCTTTGAGAATCTGCGTCCGTGCTCGTTCGATGGTCACAGGATCGATCACCTCCTGTGATTGTGCGATCACGGCAATAGCAGGTAGCTTTATGGCACGCGCAATCAGTGCTTTATCACCTTTTTCACTGATGCTTTGCTCTAAAATTACGCCAAAATCTTCAATAAATTGAGCAATATTAGCATCACTATCTCTCATTACTCGTTCCAGGATTCTCAGGGCAAGAGTCTGGCCTGCCTCCCATTTATTAAAGCCATCAGTGTCCTTCAGCTGTAAAAGTCGAAGATCATCATCACTAAGATCTGTTGTTAATTTCACAGGGGCAGAGAAACCTCGCAAGATAGATGGTACAGGGCGACTTTTCACTTGGCTGAAAACGAAATTTTGCTCAGGTTGAGTCATCTCAAGAATTCTGGTTGTGTGTGTTTCATTCCCATCACAATCAAGCAATCCCACTGCAACAGGAATATGCAAAGGTTTTTTGTCGATCTGTCCTGGGGTGTCAGTTTGAGATTGTGTCAGTGAGAGGGTATACGTTTCATCCACAGCATTATAATGGCTGTTGACTGATAGCGTAGGTGTTCCAGCTTGCTTATACCATAAGAAGAACTGTGTCATATCACGTCCGGACGCATCTGCCATACATTGCACAAAGTCATCACAGGTAACTGCGTGTCCATCATATCGGTGGAAGTACAAGTCAGTAGCCTTTCGGTACATTTCTCCGCCTAATAAGGTATGTTGCATACGGATGAGTTCTGCACCTTTTTCATAGACTGTCGCGGTGTAGAAATTGCTAATCTCGATAAAATTATCTGGTTGTACAGAATGTGCCAGCGGGCTTGCATCCTCTGAAAATTGAAAGCTGCGTAAATGATCGACATCATCAATACGATGAACAGCCGGAGAATTCATATCCGAGCTGAACTCTTGATCCCTGAATACCGTGAGGCCTTCTTTAAGAGAGAGTTGAAACCAGTCCCGGCATGTAACGCGATTTCCGGTCCAGTTATGGAAGTACTCATGCGCTATTACCCTTTCAACATTCGTAAAATCGGAGTCGGTGGCTGTTTCTTTATGTGCAAGCACCAACTTGGTGTTAAAGATATTGAGTGATGTGTTTTCCATCGCACCCATATTGAAATCATTAACGGCCACTATATTGAACAAATCTAGTTCATATTCCCGACCATATTTTTCTTCATCCCATTTCATGGCCTTTTTTAACGATGTCATTGCATGACCGCATTGCAATTCATCACCAGAGCGAACGTAGATATGCAGGGCAACGTTTCGACCAGACATAGTCTTGAAATTATCTTCTATACGGAGAAGATTCCCAGCGACCAATGCAAAAAGATAGCAAGGTTTAGGAAATGGATCATTCCAAATGGCAAAGTGTCGACCATGGTCAAGGTCGCCTGTATCCATCAGGTTTCCGTTTGAAAGGAGAACTGGATATTTGCTTTTATCACCCTCTATGCGAACGGTGAAAGTGCTGAGCACATCAGGGCGATCTTGGAAGTAAGTGATGCGACGAAAGCCCTCTGCCTCGCACTGTGTACAGTAAGTTCCCTGCGATTTGTACAGTCCTTCAAGGGCTGAGTTGGATGCCGGATCAATTTCTGATCGAATAGTCAGGGTGAATCTCTCACATATATCCATGATAGTCATTATGTTATCTTCGACACTGTACCCATTAAATAATTTGTCATCCATCTCAACAGAGATGATGGCCTGATCCTGTCCGTAAAGAATCAAGTCATTCGTGAGATTAGCAGGGTTCTTGATGTATAGAGTCTCCGATTTTACGATGGTCTTATCCTCAAACAATTCAAACGTGAGGTATACGTGCGATGCTATGTATGGAGCAGGCATATAATTTTTAAGGTACGTAGTTTCGGGCGTAAGATCAGTTTTTAGGATCATGGTTATGTATCTTTTGGGTTCAATAAAATGGTAGACAATCTTTTATGTGTTAGGTGCTTAATCCAAATAGCCTAAATTGAGATTTTAATTAAATTCTATTTAACATCCACCCTGTAGGGTTAACCTCAACCTTAAAATTTGCAAGCGTTGCTGTTGTAGAGTCATAGTGGTCAGATTATAAATAAGGCACACTTCACTAATAATAAAAGCCGTGATAATGCATCAGAGTGTTAATAAAGCCTAGAATAAATTATAAAATTGAAATTAACATTTTCAAACTTAGCGCAATTAGTGGCACGCCAAAAACTTTCTTTAAAGTTTGAATGGGTAATTTTTGTGTGAGTTTTGCGCCTTAAGGTGCGGTAAAGCAACTTAGAATTGAAATTAGTAGCACTGCTGGTGGATAGATGGAACCCCAAGTATAGCCAATAGAGTAGTCGCAGCTACCAACACTCATTAGGCCATTAATAAAATAACCAAGTGTGCCGGCAATTGAGATAAAAAAGCCAAGTGCGGTCGAAGTGGCAATGGCGTTTGTAATATTGATATTTCGCCATGTTAAATAAGACACAGTGAGTGAGCCGCCGCCAATTGAAACCAATGCTGATATCGCACCAATACCTAGGATAACTAATCTCAATTCTGTTTTAGTGATGTCTCTATCCTGTCTGTTTGCCTTGGTATTTCGAAACATTTGGAATGATACGTAGGCCATAAAGAAACTAAAAAATACCGCTAGTACTTTTGAACTCAAATATTGAATTAAGAAAGTTGCGCCAAATGTGCCAATAATCGTAAGCGCCCAACCAGCACCCTCTAGCCTTCTTCCTTGAATCTCCTAAGGTAAGTGTCCACCTAAATTAAGTGTACACTTATCTTATCAATGACTTTCTTCCAGTGATTTTAAACCGGCCTTTAGATAGGCAACGATGTTCGCGCGAATTCAAACGACAGATTGTGGAGGCGTCTCTGATACCAGGCACTTCGATCGCAGCCGTCGCATTCTCACACCACATCAATGCCAACTTATTACATCAATGGCGCTGGCGTTATCGCAATGTTGAATTAGGTGCTGTTGCCGAACCATCTACTTTAGCAACAGTGCAAATGGTTAACCTTCCAAGATTAGCCGTAGCCGAACCCTGAGCTGAGTCCGATTTAGTGGACGGGCAAGTCATCAGAATGATGCGGCAATTTGATTGCTAATGTAATACTGATTGGCGAAGTCTGAATCGCCCCGTCTACACTAGACCCTTTCTTGCCTACTGAAGTATTGCCGTTCAAATTCTACTGGAGAAAGCCGATTTGCGTAACCATGTCGGCGTTTCGGGTTGTAAAACATTTCGA
>JACMPF010000238.1 GCA_014377665.1 Pedobacter sp.
GAATTTAGCGGACGGGCCCATTCTGGTCAAAAACATTTTCAACTGCAGATCTGTAGAGTTTTGCGCTTCATCAAGAATAACGAAACAGTTATCAAGCGTCCGTCCACGCATAAATGCGAGTGGTGCAATTTCAATAGTCCTATTTTCCAAATAAAGCTTCAATTTTTCTGCTGGAATCATATCGTCAAGCGCATCATATAATGGCCGCAAATATGGATCAACCTTTTCCTTTAAATCTCCAGGCAAAAAGCCTAGGTTTTCACCAGCTTCGACTGCAGGTCTGGTAAGTATAATTCTTTTGATCTCCTTATTCTTCAATGCACGAACGGCTAGCGCCACTGCAGTATACGTTTTCCCCGTCCCTGCAGGACCGATTGCAAATAAGACATCATTTTTACTGATACTTTCGACCATCCGGCGCTGGTTAGCGGTTCTGGCTTTGATCATCAGTCCATTCGTTCCAAATACAATCACTTCTCCACCACCACCAGTAGGTGCTGGTTTCTCCGCAGCAGTTTCCTCAACGGAGAAAGATTTTCTAGATGCCACAATGGTTTCTACATCACTTGCCGTAAGCGAGCTGTATTTATCCAAATGAGCAATGAGCTGATTGTATTTATTCTCAAAGTTTTTAAGTTCATGTTCATCACCAAGTACCTTTACCTCGGTACCCCGCGCTACAACTTTTAACTTCGGAAATGCGCTTTTAATAATCTCATAATGCTCATTATTGGGACCCCAAAATTGAGCCGGATTTACCGATTCTAATGTTAATTTCAGTTCGTTCAAAATATTGTTTTTAAGATAGAAGTGTATATTTTGATTTAAAAATTGAATATTTGTACGCGGCAAACCGCTTACGCAAGATTAAGAATAAATATTCAATTTTTAATGGCCATTATAACATTAACGACAGATTTAGGCTCAAAAGACTTCTATCAGGCTGCCCTTAAAGGTAGTATTCTGAGCATCATGCCTACAGCTAACATTGTTGATGTTACACATGAGGTTCCCTCTTTTAATATATCTTATGCGGCCTTCGTCCTAAAAAATGTTTATCCTTATTTTCCGAGGGGAACAGTCCACCTAATTGGCATAGATTCTGTATTTAGTGAAAACACCAAATACATCGCTCTTAAGTACCGGGATCACTTTTTTGTAGGAGCGGATAATGGAGTTTTCTCACTCTTGTTTGAGGAGGTTCCAGAAGAGATCGTTGAACTAAACATCATGCAGGATCTCAAATACCTTCACTTTCCATTAGTAGATATTTTTGTTAAAGCTGCTGTACAGCTTGCCAAAGGCACAAAATTAAAAGATATTGGAGTTGCTACCGAAAGTATAGAGCACAGAATGCTACTTAATCCTGTGATAGAAAGAGATATTATCAGAGGAAGTGTGATCTATATTGATACCTTCTGCAACGTGATTACCAACATTACAAAAGATCTATTCAATAAAATACAGAGAAACAGAGACTTTACACTTTACTTCAGAAAAAGCGAAACCATCACCAAACTGAGTTGGCACTACAACGAAGTGCAGGAGGGCGAAAAACTCTGCCTATTTGGGATAAGCAACCACCTGGAAATTGCCATAAACAAAGGTAAGGCAAGCGGTCTCCTTGGACTACACCTAAACGACATCGTCCGGGTTGAGTTTCATCCATAGGGCATAATCTTTACTAATTCTTAATTTTAGTTCATCTAATCAAATCTCATTAATGAAGACCTTCTTTTTACTATTCCTTCTCGCCATCAGCCATCAGGTCATCGCAAAGCAAATTGACACCAGTGCTTATCAAACGCAGCGGATTAAGGTCAACGCCTTACTCAACCAACGCAGTGCGAAGTTTGGCCAGTACGATCAAAGCCTAGATGCAAAAACAGGGATTTTCGGACTGCAAACTAAATCAGACGTTAAAAACTCAAATGAAATATTACGTCAGATTGTATTGAACGACAACAATATTTTTAAGGAATTAAAGATATTGATGGAATATAAAGATCAGGAAGTCATCGCGGCGAAAAACACAGCTTCCGAAGTAAAGGGTAGGATGCTGAACTACATGCAATCTATAAAAAAGTTGCAAGAGGAAAACGAACGAATAAAATCGAACAATAAAACCACTTCTTTAGCGGGCTCAGCCATTTACATCATACTAATCTTGATAGCAGCATTGATAGGAACGTATTTTTATTTCCATAATAGACTTCAAAGCGTAAAGATACCAACGAATGAAAAGAGGCCCTTTTAAAGCATGAGTTAGAATAAAGGGCACACGTTTGAAATAAATTCAAACCTAAGAAGGACGAGAGGAGGTTCCCCCACTCATCCTATAATTTTCATTTCTTGAAATGCGCGATGATTAAGCTGGCTAACTCAACACCAATTCTCTCCTGAGCTTCGTTTGTAGCAGCACCAATATGCGGGGTCAAGGAAATCTTAGAGTGGCTCAACAAGGCCGCCAGCGGTGTTGGTTCATTATCGAACACATCCAATCCCGCGAAAGAAAGCTTACCACTATCCAACGCAGTCAACAAGGCTTCTTCATCTATAGTACCACCTCTTGAACAGTTGACCACACCAACCCCATCCTTCATCTTAGCAAACTCTTCAGCCCCTAAAATTGGTTTGTCAGCAAATGGAGTATGCAACGTGATAAAATCGCTATTGCCGATTACCTCTTCAAGCGAAACCGTCTTTACCGGAATATCAACTGTGATACCACCTTGCAGGTTCAAGGTAATATTTCCTTCAAAGGGATAAAGATCATACGCCAAGACCTTCATTCCTAAACCTAGCGCAACACTAGCTGTTTCTCTTCCTATCCGACCAAAACCAATGATTCCTAAAGTCTTACCCCTAAGTTCGATCCCTTTAGCATATGCTTTTTTTAACACATTGAACTTTGTTGCACCTTCAACGGGCATTTTTCTATTGGAGTCCTGGAGAAATCTAACGCCCGTGAACAAATGTCCAAAAACAAGTTCTGCAACTGACAATGAAGATGCAGCAGGAGTGTTGACTACTGCAATTCCTTTACTGCGGGCATATTCTACATCAATATTATCCATACCAACTCCACCCCGACCAATTAATTTGATGCTAGGGCTTTGATCAATCGTTTCTTTACGAAGTTGTGTGGCACTTCTTACTGTTATCGCATCGTAATTTTTTAATGCTTCAACCAATTTATCCTGAGGTACAGTTTCTGTATCAACTACAAAACCTGCCTCTTCTAGTAGCGCTTTTCCAATAGGATCAATCCCATCGTTTGCAAGTATTTTAATCATTACGTTGTTTATTATTGATGTTTTTCTTCAAAAATCTGCATTAACTCTATTAATGTGTGTACACTGGTTATTGGAAGTGCATTGTAGATAGAAGCTCTAAATCCGCCAACACTTCTGTGCCCTTTTAAGCCTTCAATGTCATTCTCTTCTACAAATTTCAAGAATGGTTTTTCCAGTTCCGGATTCTGCATAACAAAACACACATTCATTCTTGAGCGATCTTCAACTGCACAGGTACCTTTAAAGAAAGGGTTTCTGTCAATCTCAGTGTATAATGCTTGCGCTTTAGCTTTATTTTCTTTCTCAATTTCAGCAACTCCACCTTTAGATTTTAACCACCTTAAGTTTAACATTGCAGTATAAATAGAAAAAACTGGTGGGGTATTGTACATAGATCCGCTCTCAATATGACTGTTATAATCTAGCATGGAAGGGATCTTCCTTCCTGATTTACCCAAAATTTCATCCTTCACGATAACTACAGTCAATCCGGCAGGACCTATATTCTTTTGAGCTCCAGCATAGATAAGATCAAACTTAGACACGTCGATCACCCGGCTCATAATATCCGACGACATATCGCAAACGACAGGAACAGACGTTTCAGGAAAATCGAAGAACTCAGTACCGTAGATCGTGTTG
Source organism: Pedobacter sp. (assembly GCA_014377665.1). GTDB lineage: Bacteria > Bacteroidota > Bacteroidia > Sphingobacteriales > Sphingobacteriaceae > Pedobacter. Next base: position 3,939 of record JACMPF010000238.1, read on the forward strand.
TTAGAGGTGAAATGAAAATATGCACTATCTTCAGGAATGGTAAAATCTTTTGGAATAAAAGTAAAATTAGATTCCTTTGAAGAAGCGACAATATTGGCTTTGCCAAATGCAGAAACCTCTTTAATTGCCTTATTAGCCCAAACACCAGTTTCTATATAACTTGCGGTTTTACCTTCAGGCAACAAATTCATTGGTACCATAGCAAACTGCAAACTCGCACCACCTTGTAAAAGTAGTACTGAATAACCTTCGGGCACATTCATCAGTTCTTTAATAAGCCTTGTTGTTTCTTCAACTACATTTTCGAACTCTGGTGTTCGGTGTGAAATTTCTAAAATGGATAAGCCGTCCTTGAAATCCAAAACTGCTTGTGCTGCTTGTTTAAATACTTCCTGAGGTAAAATACAGGGGCCTGCGCCAAAATTATGTCTCATTTTAATATTTGTTTATTAATCGTAAATGTAACGGTTTTATGTTATTTATCATTTCGAATTCTTGAACTTTATGATCAGTTTTAAGTTGAGTTGTCTCCCGGTTAAGTAGTTAGGGATGGCATATTGTACGTTATTTACATCCTTCAACCACAGATATGAAACGGTATTATCTATATTAAGCAAATTAAATACTTCCACATGGGCTGCAAACGAACTAAAATATTTATCCAAAAACCTCGCTCTTCTTTGTACTGCGTCATCGAGAAAATCTTTTGAAAATCCAATATCTACCCTTTTATAGGCTGGTATACTGAAGTCATCAGAATAACGCTGCACTAACGGGGCGCCGACGGGTAATCTTGAACCGTAAAGCATATTGAGGTGTACCTTATAGGTGGGACTATTCAACAGACGATCCTGAAAATAAACAGAAAAATTAATACGTTGATCGGTAGGTCGCTTGAGGTAACCAGCGTTATCACCAACGATATCCTGATTAGCCTTCATAAACGAAATTCTAAAATAGGATAACAAATCTTTAACAAACTCTCCTCCTACACTAAAATCAGCACCATAAGTGTATCCTTTAGCAACCTCATTTGCTAGGTATTTTATCCGAACATTGTCCATCATATATGGTATCAGTCGATCCTGGTATTTTATATATAATTCTGAAGTAAATTTAAGCCTGGTACCTAAACCGTCAAGAGCATAATCCAACCCTGAAGATGCATTATAGGAGCGTTGTGCTTTTTGCTTGATATTCAGTATTCCGTCAAAGGCCCGGATACTTCTGTAGTCGGGCGCCTGTTGGTAAACGCCCGCTGTGAACCGCCAAATCTTGTTATTGCTCGAGGGTCTGTAGGCAAGTAGTAAACGCGGGCTAAACAATAGCTGACTACTTAAGCTACTAAAACTAGTCCTAAGCCCCATTTGTAAATTGGTATTAGAACTGATCGCGTAACTATCCTGAATGTAGGCCGTCACATTCTGGATAGAAATTCTGTTTTTAACACTGATTGCATTATCCTGATAAAAGCTTTTTAGTCCCTCAATTATATATCCCGCTGAATCTATTAAGCTATACTCATTTAGATTATCGACATAATTCTTATGTTCAAACCGGGTTCCCAACGAAAAAGTATGATTGTCGTAAGTCTGATCCGCTTTTATGCCAGTACTGAAGATTTGCGAGACCAAACTATTGCGGGCGTAATTAGTATATCCTCCTATACCACGATTTGTTCGGATTACACCAAAGTTTCCGTTATTGAGCTCATCGAAAATGTAATTACCCTCAATGTCTATACGTTCATCCTCAATGATACGGAAATAGCTATTAATCCACTTGATAACCAAGTTCGATTTAGAAAACCAAGTTGCCGTTAATGCAGCCCCTACCGTAGTATATTCATCAAGTTCTTTACCATTATAATTTGTGGCTAATCGAAGGCGAGTATTCAGCGTGCCGAACTGAGTTTCGCGGCCCTCTGGCAATAGCTTAAAAATACCACTATTGAAGCTACCCAAAAAACTCAAACTAAATTTTTCTGAAAGAAACCTAGAATAGACAAACTGAAAATCCTTAAAATTTGGCGCGTAACTACCCCTATTATCCTGCGTATTCAAAACGCTGGTATTATTTTTATACCTTAAGCCTGCCAATAAAAAGCTATTGCTAGTTACTATTTTGGAACTAAAAGATGCACCTAGTAATCCTAGATTTAAGACTTGTTGAGTACTGTCTGGCCGTTCGTATTTCACATCCAATACCGAAGAAAGTTTATCCCCGTAGCGTGATTCAAAGCCTCCAGCTGAAAATTTTGCTGAACTCAAAAGTTCAGGATTAATAAAACTCAAGCCCTCCTGCTGACCATTCCGAATAAGGACTGGCCTACTGATCTCTACATCATTCACATACAGGAGATTTTCGTCAAAATTCCCACCACGTACGCTATATTGAGAACTCAACTCATTGTTTGTAGAAACTCCCGGCAAAGTTTTTAAGATCACCTCGAAATTACCAGAAGCAGATGGCATCCCGGCCACCTCTTTAACATTAAGAAGCATACTGTTGCTCAATTGATTTTGTTTGGTAGTGATTGATACTTGCTCCAGCTCGTTGATATTACTTATCAAAACCACATCCTTTTTTATCCTGCCAGCCTTCTCCTGTTTAAAGTCCACCAATAAAGGATTATAGCCAAGCAAGGTAAATTTTAAGGTAAACGTAGTGCTGGTAGTATAAATGTCATAGGTACCATTCTTGTCCGTAGTAGTAAATTGGCTTTGACCTAACACACTAACAGTTGCTTTTGACATTGACGTTCCAAGGCGATCTGTGACTACACCCGAAACCTTAACTAAGGGCTGTGCGGTCACTATTGCGAACCCGGTGAAAAGAACTAACAACAGCAGGCAGAGACGAAGCATCGATTAAATTGATTTCAAAACCTCAGTGTCAGTATTTTTCAAAGAAGAGATCATTTCTGAGGGAGACGAGGCGGCAAATATGGCATTCCCTGCAACGAATACATCAGCACCTGCAATCACCAATTCCTGAATATTGTGGATTCCTACACCACCATCAACTTCGATTAGTAAATTAGGGTTACTTGATGAAGCCATCCCCTTTAGCGCTCTAACCTTATTTAACGTATTCGGAATAAACTTTTGGCCTCCAAATCCCGGGTTTACCGACATAATCAAAACCATGTCCAGATCGACTAGAATGTCTTTAAGCAAGGAAACTGATGTATGTGGATTTAATGCAACACATGCTTTACAGCCAGCATTATGAATACTTTGAATGATTCGATGTAAATGGGTGCAGACTTCATAATGAACTGTGATAATGGCTGCACCAGCTTCTGCAAATCGTTCAATGTAATGCTCTGGATGCACAATCATCAAGTGTACATCAAGTGGCTTCTTAGCATGTTGAGTTAATGTTTCCATAACGGGGAAACCGAACGAGATGTTAGGAACAAAAACGCCGTCCATAATATCTACATGAAACCAATCAGCTTCACTATTATTTATCATTTCAATATCTCGCTGCAAGTTTCCAAAATCAGCAGAAAGTATAGATGGGGCGACTAGATGTTTCATAGAGTAAATATAATTAATTAACCCATTTAATTAAAAACCCCCGCGAGTGCAGGGGTTTTTAATCGTTATGTGAATTAAGAAATCTACTAAACTGTTTTATTTTCAGTAGAAACAGAATCTGGTCTCGGTGGACGAGGCAATAAAGCTTTTCTTGAAAGTTTCATTTTACCTTGTTTGTCGATATCCAAGAGTTTAACCTGAATTTTGTCTCCTTCTTTAAGCACGCCATCCATAGTTTCTAAACGCTCCCATGCAATCTCAGAGATGTGCAAAAGACCGTCTTTACCTGGCATAATTTCTACAAATGCACCAAATGGCATAATAGATTTTACTTTACCATCATAAGTTGCACCTATGTCTGGTTTTGCAGCAATCGCATTGATGCGGGAAACGGCAGCATCAATAGCAGCTTTATTATCAGCAAAAATCTCAACGATACCTTTGTTTCCAACCTCTTCAATTGAAATAGAAGCACCGGTTTCACGTTGCATTTCTTGAATGATTTTACCACCTGGGCCAATTACAGCACCAATAAACTCCTTGTCGATACTCAAAGAAACGATACGCGGAGCGTGATCTTTATAATCTTCTCGAGGTGCAGACATCGTTTTCTTCATCTCATTTAAGATGTGCAAACGAGCTTCTTTAGCTTGAATAAGTGCGTTCGTTAAAACCTCCCATTTCAAACCATTGATTTTTAAGTCCATCTGACAAGCAACAATACCTTTTTCAGTACCTGTTACCTTAAAATCCATATCACCCAAATGATCTTCATCACCTAAGATATCTGAAAGGATCGCATATTTACCAGTTTTCTCATCAGTAATCAAACCCATTGCAATTCCTGAAACAGGAGCTTTGATTTTGATACCTGCATCCATTAGCGCTAATGTACCAGCACAAACTGTTGCCATTGATGAAGAACCATTTGATTCTAAAATATCAGAAACAATACGAATTGTGTATGGATTCTCTTCCAACCCTGGTAAAACTTTCTTCAAAGAACGCATTGCAAGGTTACCGTGACCAATCTCACGACGACCAGCTCCCCTATTAGGACGAACCTCACCAGTTGAGAAACCAGGGAAATTGTAATGCAATAAGAACTTATTATAACCATTGATGAAAGCACCATCAATCATTTGCTCATCATCTTTTGAACCTAAAGTAACTGAAGTTAATGATTGTGTTTCACCACGTGTAAATACAGCCGAACCGTGAGCTGTAGGCAGATAACCCACTTCACTCCAGATTGGACGTACGGTACGAGCATCACGACCATCTAAACGAATTCCTTCATCTAATACCAGGTTACGAATCGCATCATATTGTACATCATGAAAGTATTTCTTCGACAAGAAGCCGGTAACATCATCTATATCTTCGCCTAAAGTAGCAATGAAGTCCATTAAGACTGCTCCAAATGCATTTCCACGCTCACTTTTACCGGTGTTACTTTTAGCAATAGCGTAAACTTTATCATAAGTAGCAGCATAAACCTGCGCTTTCAATTCAGGATTGTTACTCTCATGAGAATAAGAACGTTTAACAGTTTTTCCTACAAGTTCAGCCAATTCCTTTTGAGCCTGAACCTGAATAACGATTGCCTTGTGTGCGAATTCAATTGCTTCAACCATTTCAGTTTCAGAAATTTCATCACATTCACCTTCAACCATTACAATGTCTCTCTCCGTACCAGCAACTAGAAACTCCATATCGGCACGTTCAAGGTCACTTACATAGGGGTTGATTACAAATTTACCGTCAATTCTAGCAACACGAACTTCAGATATCGGACCGTTGAAAGGGATATCAGAAACCGCTATAGCAGCCGAAGCAGCTAATCCAGCTAAACAATCAGGCATTATATTTTTATCAGATGAGATCAATGAGATCATTACCTGAGTATCGGAGTGATAATCTTCAGGGAACATCGGACGTAGAGCCCGGTCAACCAAACGTGAGATCAAAACCTCGTAATCTGATAATCTCGCCTCGCGACGTAAAAAACCTCCAGGAATACGGCCAGCGGCAGCATATTTCTCTTGATAATCTACAGATAATGGTAAAAAATCAACACCAGATTTAGCGCCAACAGTAGAAACTACAGTAGCCAACAACATCGTGTCTCCCATTTTAACCACTACAGATCCATCAGCTTGTTTTGCTAATTTACCTGTTTCAATTTCAATTATTCTTCCATCACCAAGGTCGAACGATTTTTTTATTACATTCATTTAAAATTAGTTGTGGTGTGTTTTCCTCTTTCTACACACCTGATTTATATATTGTTTTTTACTTTTCAAAGTAAAAAAGCCATCCCTAAAGAATGGCTTTTACTGATATTGTTACGCTTACTTACCTTCTTTATAACCTAAAGGTTTGATGATATCTCTTAAACCTAAGTTCTTGATGATAGCACGGTAGCGGTTGATATCTTTTTTAAATAGATATGCCAAAATACCACGACGTTTACCTACTAATTTTTGTAGTGATAACTGAGTAGAGAAATCCTTGCGATTTTTCTTTAAATGCTCGGTTAAATGCGCAATACGATAAGTAAATAACGCTACCTGACCTTCTGCAGAACCCGTGTTAGTTTCTACTTCGCCGTGTTTCTTAAAAATCTCGGCTTTCTTTTCTGTACTTAAATACATTCTTGAATGATACTAAAGTGTTTATAAATTAATTAATTAGGTGCAAAGATACTGTAAGTTTTAAAAATAAGCAATAGACCAGATGATTCAATTTTGTATAAATTTGTCTATTACAGCTACACAATGGAGAAAACACAATACAGCATATTTGAAAGCGAGTTAAGGGTTCGTCCCGATGATATTGACATGTTTAATCATGTGCACAACAGCAAGTATTTTGATTATGTACTTGCCGCACGATACGATCAAATGGCTGATTTCTATAAAATGTCTATGGAATCCTTTTTGAGTAGTGGATTTGGCTGGGTAGTAAGAACCGCTCTCGTTGATTTCAAAAGGCCCCTTATTCTCGGAGACTATATAAAAGTTAGAACAGGAATTCTTACAATCAATGAAAAAGGATGCCGGGTACAGTTCGAAATTGAAAACAATCGAACGGGAAAAATTGCTTCAGACGGATGGTTTGACTATGTAATGATTGATACAACCACCGGCAAAGGCTGCAAAGTGAATGAAGAAATGATAAAAGCATATAGTATATAACCTTGCAAATCACTAAGATAATTTCGGTAATCAAACAGTCGTTAAGCGGCAAAGAGCTTGACTTCACGGAAGGTAGTATTCGCCTTGCTGTAATTTTACTTGCTATCCCAATGATGCTTGAAATGGCAATGGAATCTGTATTCGCCCTTGTCGATCTCTATTTTGTTGGTCACTTGCCCAATAGCAGCATAGCCATTCAAACCGTAGGATTAACAGAGTCTGTCCTTACTATTATTTATTCTCTCGCAGTGGGCATGAGTATGGCGGCAACAGCAGTAGTTGCGCGCAGAGTAGGAGAAAAAGATCCTATAGCCGCGTCGAAAGCAGGCATGCAAGCCATAATAGTTGCAATTGCTTTAAATCTTGTAATCAGCATTTTCGCTTTCATTTATGCTGCAGATATTTTGCTACTAATGGGCGCATCTCCAGAAACTGCAAATGAAGGGCTAATGTTTACACGAATCATGATGGGTAGCAGTACCATTATTGTGTTGTTATTCCTTATCAACGGAATTTTCAGAGGTGCCGGAAATGCAGCAATCGCCATGCAAAGTCTGATTATCGCCAACTTGTTTAATATTATCTTATGCCCTGTATTTATCAATGGGTTTGGGCCAATTCCAGCCTTCGGTTTAACTGGGGCTGCCATTGCAACAACAATAGGAAGAAGTGTAGGAGTTTGTTACCAGATATACCACCTAACTAGTGGAAAAGGCTTGTTAAAACCAAAACTTATTTACTTCAAACCGCATTTCGATCAGATAAAAGCACTTTTAAAAATTGCCATGCCAGGTATTTTTCAATTCGTAATTGCTTCCTGCAGCTGGATATTTCTTGCCCAACTCGTTGCCACCACTGGAGGTGATCATGGATCCGCAGGATACCAGACCGCTCTACGATTAATGATGTTCTTTATGTTACCTGCCTGGGGCATGAGTAATGCTGCCGCAACACTAGTGGGCCAAAATCTTGGAGCAAAAAAACTGGAGAGAGCAGAGCAATCAGTAATGAAAACAGCGAAATATGTAGTGATTTATATGCTTGTTGTAATGGGAATAACCTTCGCCTTCGGGCACTATTTCATAGCATTTTTCACTAATGACCCTGTAATCAGGGAAGTAGCAAAAACTGCTCTAAATATAATGAGTGCAGGATATATTTTTTATGGAATGGGGATGGTGTTGGTTAGCACTTTCAATGGAGCCGGCGATACCTGGACACCAACAAAAGTTAACTTTTTTGGATTCTGGCTATTCCAGATACCCCTCGCCTATTTTTTAGCTAAATACTTTGACCTAGGACCTTTGGGAGTATTCATCGCAATTCCTGTGGCCGAAGTTGGCATCGCAGTCGCAGGTTTCATCCTATTTAAAAAAGGAAAATGGAAAACTATAGATGTTTAGAGGGACTTTCATTCCCTTCGGCGACATAACCGAGCCCGGGAGTCAGCCAGTGCAGCAACATTACTCTTGAGTACCTGTAGTTGAAAGGCGCAAATAGAAACACACCACCTATAATCACTCCTACGTAAACCCATAAGTTCTCATAGGTCAACTCCGCCCCAAGAATATATGCCCCAACACTAATCGAGATCATCTCTGCCACGTTCATAGCATAGCTTATAAACATTGACACATAGAAATACCCTGGTTCTCGCTCAAATCGAAGATGACAATGCGAACAGTATTCATTCGTCACCTGTCCTTTAAAAGAAAATAATGAACCAGAAAAGATATCGCCTTCCCGACACCTTGGACATTTACACTGCACAACTGCTTGAATCTTGGATATGGGTTTCATAGGCTTGTTATTTTTCGATCCATTAATGGACTGACAAAGATACTTAATCCATTACCTGAATTATATGACATGGATCATATTGTATCTTAAACTCCCTGTCTAACAAATATTTGATATTCATTATTTTAATTAGCTTTGATCAAATCAAAGATAAACCAATCAATATGAAAAAAAACATTACTAAACTACTCAGTGCAATTGTACTAATTGGAATGATCTTGATTTCCAAAGACTCGTTTTCTCAAAGTGATGACACCAGCGCAGTTTACAAGAACCAGGTTAAAATGAACGTACCTGCCCTATTCTTGAAAAACTTTTCTTTCTCCTACGAGCGTGCAGTAACTAAAAAGATTGCAGTAGGCTTGTCGATAAGATTTGCACCTAGCGCTACCTTACCCTTTCAGGGTCAGCTAGAAAGTTTGATCAATAACAAAGAATCCTACGAGAGAATAAAGGATTTTGAGACTGGGAACTTTTCTATCACGCCCCAAGTCAGATTCTATCTTGGAAAGCAAGCCTTTAAAGGCTTTTATCTTGCACCATTTGCAAGTTATTCAACTTTCAACGCTTCAGGACCATACCAATTCTCCAGTTCAGCGGGAACACTGGATATGCCTTTAAGTGGTGATATAAAGACTGTTACCGGAGGCTTCTTCATTGGATCACAGTTTAACGTTACAAGACGAATTGGACTTGACCTTTACATCGGTCCAAATTACGGCTCACTTTCCGGAACAATTTCTGGAAATAAAGCATTAAATACTGATGAACAAAATGCCCTGAGGAACGGGCTGGCAGATTTAAACAATATACCAATGATTAAAACTAAATATACAGTCGACAGTACTGGCGCAACCGTAGATCTGGATGGCAACTGGCCTGGACTAAGAGCTGGACTAAGTGTAGCTTTTAAATTCTAACCAATAGTTTCTCGTACCAGTTTCGTATAAAAATCATTAAGTTTCATGCCTGTAGCAGCAATCTGCTGGGGTATGAAACTTGTTACTGTCTGGCCTGGAATGGTATTGATTTCGATGAAATAAAAGCTCTCTTCATCACCCGTAAGAATAAAATCAATCCTTACCACACCTCTACAATTAAGTTTTATGTAAACTGCCTCAGCTATTTTAGCAACCCGATCCCGGGTTTCAGATCTGATTTTAGCAGGAGTAGTTTCTGTAGCAACACCCGGAGTGTACTTCGCTTCAAAATCAAAAAACTCCTTTGTAGTCTCAACTTCTGTCGCAGGCAGTACTGTTATCTTACCATCCAGTTTTACTACGCCAATGGTGAATTCCCTCCCAGCAATAAACTCCTCAATTAAAACCTGGGAATCTTCAGCAAAAGCTCTGCTAAGCGCAAGCTCCAGGTCCTCTGCATGATTAACTTTACTCATGCCAATACTACTTCCACCGTTGTTAGGTTTAACAAAATATGGCAATTTCAAATCTTTCTTAATACGCTCAATATCAGGAGCTGTGTTTTTAAAAATCTGAACCGACCTTGCAATATAAAGCTGATCAATGTCTTCAACAATAGCCTTAGTATAACCTTTGTTCATGGTGATAGCAGAAGTTAAAGCATCACAGGTTGTGTAGGGTAAGCCAAGCATGTCGAGGTAACCTTGCAGCTTTCCATCTTCACCAGGAGAACCATGGATGGCGATAAAAACCCCATCGAACTTAATCTTCTTACCATTTAATTTAAGAGAAAAATCATTGCGGTCTATCTCAATCTTTACGGAATCTGAGGGCTCATAAAACCAGCCTAGTTGCGTGAGCATGATCTTATAAACATCAAACTTATCTACATCTAGATTTTGCGCAATAGTAGCAGCACTCTTTACAGATACTACCCACTCGCCGGTAGTACCTCCGGTTAGCAATGCTATCGTTTTTCTCATATCTGCAAATATAAATTAGTTGCGGAGATGTTATTTTAATTCTATTAAAAATATTTTTTAGCCTAAATTTGAATTTTATACCTTCAGAATAGAAAAACAGCATGGCTAAATTCATATCCTATCTTAAAACTAAATCTTTCCGATCAAATTTAATAGCAGCAATCATTACCGTTACTGTAATCATATTTGTCGCCTTTTTTAGTTTGAGGTACTATACCAAACATGGGCAAGGCTTAAATGTACCTGCGTTGAAGGGTCTGTCGTTTTCTCAGGCAGTAAGTAAATTGGAAGAACTAGGACTGCGCTATGAGGTTGACTCTGTTTATATTATGGATACACCACCGGGTACAGTGATAGACCAGGATCCAAATTCTAATACTTTCGTTAAAGACAATAGAACGGTTTATCTAACGGTAAGTATGAATACTGCTCCGAATGTCAAATTCCCCGATGTAGAATTTAAGCCATTTAGCCAGGCAAGAGCAATTATAGATAGCTATGGATTAAAGCTGGGTGATACCACTTATAAGGCAGATGTGAGCAGAGACGTAGTATTGGAAGTAAGCTTCGGCGGACAACTCTTAAAAGTCGGCGAGGTGATTCCGAAAGGATCAAGAATAGACTTCCTGTTAGGCAATGGTAAAGGAAATGAGGAGGTCGATATTCCGATGCTAATTGGTTTAACTAAAGACGAGGCGATATTCACCTTAAGGAACGGCGCCATGTTAAATCTCGGAATGGTCATTTACGAAGGTGTAATTACAGACACAGCAGAAGCTGTTATCGTTAAACAAGAGCCTTTTGCGACTGACTCAATCACTAAAGTCAAAATTGGAACCCTCGTCAACATCACTTTATCAAATAAAAAATTATAGACGAGCATATTTTATGTCAGAAGAGCAAAAGAAAAGCGGGACTCCAAAAGGAAAAATTATCATTGCTTTATTGTTGGCAATCCTTGTTGTTGGCGGATATTACGGATTAACGTTTTACAATGTATATTTCGCGCCCAATACGACTGGCAAGGAGAAATTCTTGTATGTGAGAACAGGATTTTCAAAGGATGACCTTTTCAAGGAGTTGAACTACAAAGATATTTTGACCGACGTGGGTACTTTTAGTCAGGCAGCAGCCAAGATGGAATTAGGAAAGCCTTTGAAACCCGGCCGGTATCGAATTCAGAAAGGAATGAACAACAGAACCTTGATCAATATGCTAAAAGCAGGTAATCAGGATCCCGTTAAATTGAAGTTCCAAAACATTAGGAAGAAGGAAAACTTTGCCGGTTATTTGTCGCGCAATCTTGAAGCTGACTCGTTAAAATTTCTGAGCGTGTTGGATTCTACCACTTTGTTGGAGAAATATGGCTTCAATCAGGAAAACAGCTACGTGATGTTTATTCCTAATACCTATGAAATGTACTGGAATACCTCGGCTTCAGAGTTTCTGGATAAGATGCATACAGAATACAATAAGTTCTGGAATTCTGAGCGCAAAGCTAAAGCAGCGTCTTTAAACCTTTCACCTATTGAGGTCTCCGTTTTAGCTTCCATTGTAGATGCAGAAGCAATTTACGATAAAGAAATGCCAATCATTGCAGGCCTTTATCTTAACAGACTTAATAAAGGCATCTTACTTCAAGCAGACCCGACAGTGATCTATGCAAATGGCGATTTTACTGTAAAAAGAGTAACCAACGCCTTATTGCAGGTGCAATCGAAATACAATACTTATAAGTTTGCCGGTTTGCCTCCTGGGCCGATTATGATGCCCAGTATCAATGCGATTGATGCCGTTCTCAACAAGAACGATAACAAGTATATCTACATGTGCGCCAAAGAAGACTTTTCTGGATACCACAATTTCGCCGTAACCGTTCAGGAGCATGAACGCAATGCGAAGAGATATAGAGATGCGTTAAACAAAAGGAACATCTTTAAATAGCATGTATTCACACACCACGAAAATAAGGGTTAGGTATGGAGAGACTGACCAGATGGGCTACATGTACTACGGCAATTATGCCCAGTATTATGAAGTTGGACGCGTGGAGATGCTTAGAAGTTTAGGTATGGTCTATGCAGCAATGGAAGCCACAGGCATTATGTTGCCTGTACTTGATCTGAGCTGTAAATTTATCAAACCAGCCTTTTACGATCAAGAGATTACCATAAAGACAACTATTGATCAATTGCCTGGTATCAGGATACATTTCAAGTACGAACTTTTTAATGATGCCGAAGAGCTAATTAATGTTGGTGCAACAACATTAGTATTTGTTGACATGGCGAAAAATAAGCCTTGTCTGCCACCAGCGAACTTTATGGAAAAGGTTCAAAAGTGGTTTAAATAAGAAAATATGAACTGGGTACACAGACAACTCTTGAGGATCAGAATCTATTCTTTGTTTATTGACTGGACGAAGGTATGTGTGCTTCCTGGATTTAGTCCGCTCCCACTTTACACGGTAGCCACTTTCTTTTTCACGGAGATCGGTAAAGATTCTTTGGTTAATAAAGCATCTTCATTGGCCTACAACTTTATGCTCGCTATTTTCCCCGGTATTATCTTCCTTTTCACGTTGATTCCTTTTATTCCAAAATGGGGTGGTTTAAACTTCCAGAACAAGCTGATGGAGCTAATCATTCTGATCTTACCTCAGGATGCTTATGGAGCCTTTAAATCAACTCTCGAGGAGATCGTGTTAAAACAGAATGGAGGTTTGCTTTCCTTTGGTTTTATTTTGGCACTTTTCTTTTCTACAAACGGCGTACACAACCTGATGATGGCTTTCAACAAATCCTCTCTTATCATTGAAACGCGTACTTGGTTTAAGCAGCGATTTATCGCCATCGTACTCACTATAATTATTGCCTTCTCTGTGATAGCCTGTATTATTGCAATGGCAATTGGAGAATTTGCCTTAAATTATTTGAATTCAGAATTAAACATCAGGGACGGCCTAGCCACATTTGCCATCCAGCTTAGCAGATGGGCACTACTCGGCACCCTTTACTTTGTGACCATTTCTATCTTATACCGTTATGGTCCTGCACACGCTAAAAAGTGGCGTTTTTTCAGCGCTGGATCATGGCTCGCTACTATCCTTGCCTTTCTTACCATCTGGGGATTCTCCTTCTACATTAATAATTTCAGTTCCTACAACAAGATCTATGGATCGATCGGGACATTAATCGTTATTATGATCTGGCTTTACCTGAATTCTCTGATCCTTTTAGTGGGCTTTGAGCTAAATGCGAGCGTTGACTTATCCAAAAGAAGTGTAAAAATTATTAAGACGAACTTCAATTTGTTCAAAAAAACAGAAGCTATAGAAAATAAGCTAACCAGGAAATAACTTTTTCTTGCTCTGTTTTAAGCGTTTATCAATTCTAAGCGAAAATAATCCCTTCATTGTTTGCATAATAAACTTCTATTTGTACTTTTGCGGCGGAGAGTTGGCAGAGTGGTCGATTGCGGCAGTCTTGAAAACTGTTGACTTGTTAAAGGGTCCGCGGGTTCGAATCCCCCACTCTCCGC
>JACMPF010000239.1 GCA_014377665.1 Pedobacter sp.
GCAGCGAAGAGTAACATCAACTCAGCCTTTCTAAAATCGGAAACTATTTGGAAGGAACTCGTGTTGGAGGGTGTCATCCCGCAGAACGGACTTAAGGAAGTAGCCAGTATCAAGATCAAAATAGAAGTGGATAAAGAGCCGCCATTGGGGTTTTCTACTGAGGATAAGTTATTGCTCAAGCCTTTTTCGTTTTACGTGAAGTGCCTGTCGCTTCCCGATCTTTTTGCTGGAAAGATGCATGCATTGCTTTTTCAAAAGTGGGGCACGAATGTAAAAGGGCGGGACTGGTATGATATGGAATGGTACATCAAAAAAGGATATCCCCTCAATCTCACCCATTTCCTGCTAATAGCGATTGTCAGCGGTGACTGGAAAAAGCTACCATCAACAAAGAGGAGTTCAGGAAATTATTGAGAGAAAAGATCGAAAGTGTTAAAATGAAATTTGTCAAGGCTGACATCTCCAGATTTATGAAGGATTCAAAGATACTTGAAATATGATCACCAAGTTATTTCCACGACCTGAGTGCAAAACTAAAAATCAATACATCAAGTTAAAGTTCTGGGCCTAATCAAAATGATGTTCGATAAATACTCATCAAATTATTAAAATCAGAAGCCATGTATTCAAAGAATGTATTAAATTCGATCTTAATTAAAAACTGTTACAAATATTTAACGAAATTTCTTTGGTAGCTTGTAACCAATTGGTTAAGATATAGTTAGAAATGGATAGCGTCCGTCTGTTTATCGGAGGGTCGCTGGTTCGAGCCCAGCAGAGGGAGCAAGTTAAAAGCCTTACAGAGAGATTTCCGTTTGTATTAGATTTTGTTCAAAAAAACAGCACTGCTAAGGATCTCTTACAGTGCTGTTTGTCCTTAATTAAGTTGCGCTTTCTACACTAATCTGTTTGCGCGCCAATTTAGCGGCTGCTATCATGTTCTGTAAAGCGGCTTTAGTTTCCGGCCATTTGCGGGTTTTCAGTCCACAGTCAGGGTTTACCCACAAATTACGTGCAGGCAGGAGGTTCGCTGCTTTTGCCAGCAATGAAGCCATTTCTTCTGTAGTAGGTACACGAGGGGAGTGAATATCGTATACCCCGGGACCGATCTCATTAGGGTAATCAAAATGGGCGAATGCTTCCAATAATTCCATCTGTGACCGCGAGGTCTCAATGGTAATTACGTCAGCATCCATCGCGGCAATATGCGCTATGATGTTGTTGAACTCACTATAGCACATATGTGTGTGGATCTGAGTCTTATCCTGTACACCGCTTGCAGTAATGCGAAAGGCCTTGACTGCCCAATCCAGATAGTGTGCGTGTTTAGCTTTGCGCAATGGCAGGCCCTCGCGGATTGCAGCTTCATCGATTTGAACAATGCCAATACCTGCCTGCTCCAGTGCCAAAACCTCGTCACGGATGGCAAAAGCAATCTGGTTAGTAGTAACATCTCTGGGCTGATCGTCCCGTACAAATGACCATTGTAGTATAGTTACCGGGCCGGTCAGCATGCCTTTCATTGGCTTGTCAGTCTGCGCTGCTGCAAACGTGCTCCAGCGGACAGTCATGTCTTTAGGTCGGCTAACGTCTCCATAAATAACAGGAGGCTTCACGCATCGGCTTCCATAACTCTGTACCCATCCGTTCCTGGTAAACAGGAAGCCATCCAGTTGTTCGCCGAAGTATTCCACCATGTCATTGCGCTCGAACTCCCCGTGTACCAGTACATCCAGTCCGATTTCTTCCTGCCAGCGAATGGCATCTACAGTCGCCCGCTCAATCGTTTCCTCATATTGCTCGAGCGTCACCTCACCTTTTTTGAACCTTGCGCGTAGCTGACGGATGTCGTCGGTTTGAGGGAATGAACCAATTGTAGTTGTGGGGAACGATGGTAAATTAAAGCGTTCGTTGTGAAGCTGCTGGCGCAGTGGAAATGCACTTTTTCGGCTTGCGCCGGCATCGGTAATTGATGCAACACGATCTTTTACAACCTGCTGATGTACTTTTTGAGATAATCTTCTGCTTTGGAGGGCCGCCTTATTGGTCTCTAGTAAAGTGGTATTCCCTTCCATGATCTGGCGGATTTCGTTTACCTCAGTCAGTTTTTGTTTGGCAAAGGCCATCCAGTTCCTGATTTCCGGATCCATTGCTGTTTCCAGCTCCAGGTCTATAGGGCTGTGCAGCAGCGAGCAGGAAGGAGAGATGATCACCCGGTCAGCACCTAATTTTTCAACAGCTTTATGAATTAATGCGAGAGATTTTTCATAATCGTTTTTCCAGACATTCCGACCATCTACCACACCTAGAGAAAGTTGAAGGTGATCTGGAATTAGTGCAAGCACTTCATCAAGTTGCTCCGGTGCACGTGCCAGATCAATATGCAATGCAGTTATAGGAAGGTTTACTGCCAGTTGTGTATTGTCGAGCAGGGCTTCAAAGTAAGTAGCTACCAGTAGCTTAACGCCGCTTACACCATAAGAAATAACACTATAGGCGTACTCAAATGCCTCTTTTTCTTTTTTAGAAAGGTCGAGTGCAAGGCCCGGCTCATCAAATTGTATCCATTTAACGCCCTGAAGTCTAAGTCGGTTAATGATCTCTATATAGACAGGCACCAGTTTTTTGATGAGATTAATACGCTTAAATCCCGGTTCTTTTTCTTTACCAAGCATTAAATAGCTTACCGGCCCTAAAAGAACTGGTTTGGCTTTTTCCCCAAGATGCTGTTTAGCAACGTTATACTCGCTAAAGATGTTTTCATTAAAGATCTTGAAATCCTGGTTTGCGGTAAACTCAGGTACGATATAGTGGTAGTTAGTATCCAACCATTTGGTCATCTCCATTGCGGTAATGTCCAGGCCATCTTTCTGATAACCACGGGCCATGGCGAAATAAAGGTCAATTTCGCTATTTGCCTTTACCTGCGAAAGTACAGGAGAATACCGCTTTGGGATCACACCTAAAAGTAAGCTCGTATCCAATACCTGGTCATAGTAGCTAAAGTCATTACAAGGAATCAGATCAATGCCGGCATTCAGTTGGGTTTGCCAGTTTTGTTCTTTAATGCTGCCTGCAACCTTATTTAGTTCTTTAAGGTCAATCTGGCCTGCCCAGTATTGCTCGCAGGCTTTTTTGAGTTGTCTTTGGCTACCAATTCGCGGATAGCCTAAATTTTGTGTTAACATTTCTTTTAAAGATTAAATTAGAAAAACAATTCATCACTTTTGCTAAACCTTAAAATGCTTCACAAAGAAAAGGGCATACTGAGGTCTACAGGCCAATTGCCAGCGGGTAAACATCAGATCAGACCATTTGCTCTATTTCGCGAAAGCATCGTCATACGGTATCGGCAGGTCTCCTGACTTGTAACATTCCAGCCGTCCTTCCCATCCTTATACTGACAGTGGACATTCATTGACTGAAACTGTTGGGTTTTACTTACAGTTGCGCGACAGCTCGTGATTTACACACGATTCCCTTTTAATCTCGGCTTTCGCCGATAACCAAATCCATTTGATTAAGTAAGCAAAGAGCTAAATGCCAGACAAAAGTACAAGTAAAGATTTTAGTACCACATTGTAAGAATAATTAGGAATAAAAATCTATATTTAAACTATTATAAGAATATTACACTTTTATTGTTGTGTACTGATCTTTTAAAAAGTAAATTATTCTATGGAAGAACTTGATATTACCGATAAACAACTGCTCAAATTTCTTGGAGAAGATTCTAATCAAACGGTGAAAGCTTTGGCAGTAAAAGTTAATCTTTCACCCACGCCTGTTTTTGAGCGGGTAAAGAAACTGGAAGCTGGTGGTTATATCAAAAGATATATTGCGCTATTAGACGCCGAGAAGCTAAATTACGGACTGATAATTTTCTGCAACATTAAGCTCAAGCAGCACGATAAAATTATAGGTCATGACTTTGTGAGCGATATCATGCAGCTTGATGAAGTGGTAGAGTGTTATAATATATCCGGAGATTTTGATTTTTTATTGAAGGTCTACGCCAGGGATATGAAACATTACCAGGATTTTGTTTTTAATAAATTAGGCTCAGTGAATAGCATTGGCAGCACCCATAGTACATTTGTAATGTGTGAAAATAAGAACACTTATAATATAAATCTTCTTTGATCAGCTTTCCGGTTTTTAATAAGTGTCACATAGGCATTGATAAACTTTAGTAAATCTTGCTGTGTTTCATTATCAATCATTTGCCCTTGTTCGTTAATCTTTCCTTTGATTCCTTGAATTAATAATGTGGTATCAGGTGTAAATTTGGCTGTTAAAATTTCCATTATTAATTGTAAATCTTCGTGACCTTTTTGTCCATTTGCCGAAGCGGTGACAATCCCGATAGGTTTATCTGAAAAAACCGTTGTTGAGACGCACCATTCAAGAGCATTTTTTAATCCACTAGGAATACTGAAGACATATTCCGGTGTACATAATAGAACTCCGTCTGCTTTTTGAACTGCATCCCGAAATGCTACAATTTCTTCTGGGGGATTGTTGATAGACAATTCCGGATCGAAATGAGGCAATGATTTCAAGTTATTAAAGATGCTGAAATTAAAATCTTTATCTATTAAAGTTCCCAAATTTTCAATCAATCTTTGATTCGCAGAATTTTCACTTGCGCTTCCATTTATGGCTAGAATATTCTTCTTAGTAGACATTGATTATTTTCAGTTTATGAATGGTAAAATATGCTAGAAGCAACAGATTTATGTATAACTTCACTTGGTGTTCTAGGAAGAATTTCAATTTGGAGTTTCAGTACTAATTAAACTAACAACATGAAATTTATATCAACCTTTTCTTCAACTTTGATATTTTTCATTGTTTCATTCAATACTATGGCACAGAAAGAACCTACTTCTAAAGAATTAGAACCGCTGTATCGCATGTATATTCTATCACGATGTATATATCTAGGTTTTGATAGAGATAAAGTTTTTGATAAAGATATTTCTTTTTCAGTATTAAATGATATAACACAGTACGTCACACTAAATTCTCATGGAAGACAACTTGACTCCCTTGTTAGGTTAAAGTTACAGTCTATCCCACAATCTACAATTGAGGAATATGAGAAAAAGAGGGCTATAATCTTAGAGTCTATTCTTTATTGCGATAGTCAAGAATTAAAAAAACAGGTCAAAGAAATATTAAAAAGTCCAAAAAAGGCCATTTAAAATAATATAGAGGTTATTACAGTAGCATAACTAAAATCAGAAGCCATGTATTCAAAGAATGTATTAAATTCGATCTTAATTAAAAACTGTTACAAATATTTAACGGGATTTCTTTGATAGCTTGTAATCGATTGATTAAGATATAATTAGAAATAGACAACCTCCGTCTATTATCAGAGGGTCGCTGTTTCGATCCCAGCAGAGGGAGCCACAAATCGCAAGTCCGCGATCACTTAAAAGCCCATTTCTGCAAAGAAAATGGGTTTTTTGATTAAGTATGGAAGCTATTTCCCAAAAGAACAATTGTTTTTCATGTAAAGTTTAATTAAGTTCATCAGCATTCTGCTGAATTCATAGATCATGAATTAGTCCCAGTCACAGGGAGAATTGAAAGTAAAATATTTTATTTATCTTAGTAAAAATTCTTACTATCATGGCAAGAGCAGCAACAATAAAACATACCGGCGCAGCAGTTAAAGAAAAAATGAGCGCCAAAACAGCAGACTGGATCGCCCGTTCATGGACAAACTTTGACAAAATCGCTTCGGTAAAAACCGGAGTTAGTAAAGACAGCTTGGTTTCTTTCAAACAGGCTATTAATGTTGATTATGATCACCTTTCTTTTGTGCTTGGCACCACCAAGACCACGTTGCACAAGAAACAAGGAAATGAAACTTTCAGTCCATCCATATCTGAAAAGGTAATTGCCCTAATGGACATCTACCGTTTCGGCTACCAGGTGTTTGGGGATCATGACAAATTCAACAAATGGGTACAGGCGTCAAACCGAGCTTTGGGTAACCGAATTCCACTGGAAGTGATGGATACCATATTCGGTATCGACGAAGTAAAAAACATCATTGGCAGGATTCAGCACGGCGTATACTCTTAAATGAAAGTATACCGATTATCCAACTCTGAATTTGCTGGAGACCTAGAAGGAACAGGAGCCAAACTATACGGCGGCCGATGGAACAACAAAGGCACCGCCTGTATCTACACCTCAGCCAGCCGTGCACTCTCAGTATTGGAATTAGCCGCCAATGTGGAAACAGAATTCCTACCAGCAAACTTAAGCATCACAAGTTATGAATTCCCGGATTCAGAAATACGAAATTTAAGTGAAAAAGAGCTGCCTGGAAACTGGACTGAAATACCCGGCCCAAGTTCCACCAAAGATTTGGGCAGTAAACTGCTGCTTAATCCAAACGTACTATGTATCCGTGTACCCTCAATTATGGTAGAGCAGGAATACAACTACCTGATCAATCCCGAATCCAATAGAATCAATTCCGTCCACATCATTGAAATCACAAAATTTCAATTTGACAACAGAATCAAAAAATAATCACCTTTTCAAATATTTAGCTACCCGGATGTTATCCTCAACATGTTGTCTGTCTTGGTTTATAAATGCTTACGC
>JACMPF010000041.1 GCA_014377665.1 Pedobacter sp.
CCTGATGCCCTGCCCTGCTGCTGACGCTCCTGCTCGAACTTTTCAGCATGTTTCCAATCATTTCCATGTTGGTCATATTTCTTCCTCTTTTCTGGATCGCTTAATACCTCATTAGCTTCGTTGATTTCCTTAAATTTTTTCTCCGACTCCTTATTACCTGGATTCAGGTCGGGATGGTACTTTCTGGCAAGTTTGCGGTAGGCAGATTTGATCACTGCAGCGCTTGCTGATTTAGGTACATCCAGTATTTTGTAATAATCTATATGGTCCATAAGACAGGTTAAGCAGATGCGTCAGAAATTATTTAGCCAAATAACCACCGTCAATTGGATAGTAGCTGCCTGTTACAAATGAGGATTTATCGCTACCTAGCCAAAATATCAGTTCGGCCACTTCTTCGCTTTTTCCAAGTCGGCCAATGGGATGAAGTGATACAAGTTGGCTTTTCATCTTTGGATCAAGCGCGTTCAGCAAAGGAGTGTCGATGAAACCAGGACCCACTGCATTTACCCTAATATTTTGAGCCGAATATTCCAGAGCTGCAGTTTGGGTCAATCCGATAATGCCATGTTTCGCGGCACTGTAACCAGCTGAGCCCGTAAATCCAACAGCCCCCAAAATTGATGAGATATTTACGATGGTTCCACCATTGTTATTCAACATGGCGGCGATCTGATACTTCATACCATAAAAAAGACTATTCAGGTTTACTGAAATAACTTTCTGCCACCCTTCAATGCTCATGTCTGCAATAGGATTCTGTTCTCCACCAATACCCGCATTGTTAACTGCGATATCCAGCTTGCCAAAAGTTTTTACTGTAAACTCTACCAAAGCTTCCATCTCAGCAGCAACAGCAACATCTGTTCTGAAAAATAATCCTTTGCCTCCCAAAGCGCATATTTCATCTGCAAGCTTTTCACCTTCCTTTTCATTGATATCTGATACAACTAGATTAGCTCCTGAAGTTGCAAATAATAGCGCAGATGCTTTTCCTATTCCTGATGCAGCGCCTGTTATGATTACTGTTTTATTTTTCATTTGCAAATAATTATTTCATCAAAACTAGTCTTACTAACTTCAATAAACCATGAGCTCAATCAACCGTTTTAATGATATGGAACATTAAAACATACGGTGTAGACAATTTCAAAGAATGACGGCTCTTGCTAATATTTTACATTGTCGTCAATCAAAAATGCATGTGATCAAAATCATCTTTCTAAATGATCGGTATCTCGTTAATTAACGTGAAACAACGCATTTTAGTCTTTTAGGACTATGTTTAGAAACAATAAAGAAAATGGATAATAACAAATTCAATGTTAAGGGTTTAACTCCATTGGAAGTTACTCAGTCAAGAGACAGGTACGGACGTAATGAAATTGTTTTACGAGCTGAGAATGGCTTTATTAAGGCTGTCAAAAGTATTGCAAAAGAGCCTATGGTTATCTTATTGCTCGTTGCCTCTACGATCTACTTCTTAACAGGAAATATAGGTGACGGCTTTTTTTTAGCTTCAGCTATTATATTTATCGCTACAATTTCTCTATATCAGGATTCACGTAGCAGGAATGCACTGGAAAAACTGAAAGCCTACAGTGAGCCCAAATGCAAGGTAATTAGAAATGGAATAGCAGAAGAAATACCTAGCGCAGATATTGTTCTAGGTGATAGCTTAATGGTTGAAGAAGGAACCTCCATCACAGCAGACGGAATAATTATTCAATCTAATGACTTCTCAGTCAATGAATCAATACTTACAGGAGAATCGTTTTCGGTGGAAAAAAATAAAGAAAGCACTGACAATTTGGTTTTTCAGGGCACCAGCGTAACAGGCGGCTTAGCTATCATAAGCGTTACAGGAATTGGAAATAAGACCAGGCTAGGCGGCATAGGAGGAAGTCTGAATCATATTCAATACGAAAAGAGCCCATTAGAATTGCAAATCAACAGTTTCATTAAAAAGATGGTAGCTGTCGGAATCTTTATATTCTTAGTCGTATGGGTGGTGAATTACATAAAATCTTTTGATATTCTGGATAGCTTATTGAAGTCGCTCACACTGGCCATGAGTATATTACCAGAGGAGATTCCAGTTGCCTTTTCAACATTTATGGCGCTTGGTGCATGGAGACTAATGAAGCTGGGAATTGTAGTAAAGCAAATGAAAACTGTGGAAACGTTAGGCAGCGCGACCGTAATTTGCACGGACAAGACCGGAACAATTACAGAAAATAAAATGACACTTACCAAAATATACTTGCTATCTAAAAGCCAAATATCCAATGCACTTGGCGATCCAGATGAAGAAAAAGTACAGTTAATAACAACAGGTATGTGGGCAAGTGAACCTATACCTTTTGACCCCATGGAGGTTGCCTTGCATGATGCATACTTATCAATTGTATCAAATGATGAGCGCCCGCTGTATAAAATGATCCATGAATATCCATTGGAAGGGAAACCGCCGATGATGACACACCTATTTGAGAATAGACAAGGTTTGCGTATTATCGCTGCAAAAGGCGCTCCAGAAGCATTATTGAGCGTATCAGGACTGGACATTGAGCAAAAGTTAATGGTTCAGGAAGCTATCGATACGCTGGGGAGAGACGGGTACCGTGTCTTGGGTGTAGCCTCAGCAAATTCCATCGGAACTGAATTTCCAGAATTCCAGCAAGAATTCAAATTTAACTTCCTAGGTTTGGTGGCATTTTACGATCCTCCCAAAAAAAACATCCCCCATATACTAGATCAGTTTTACAAGGCAGGTATTGAAGTCAAGATCATTACAGGAGATAATGCTGCTACTACTATCGCTATTGCAAAACTGATCGGCTTAAAGGATACGGATCAAAGTATCACTGGGGAGGAGTTGATGAAGCTTAATGACAAGGAACTTAACGAAAAGGTATTGCGTATCAGCATTTTCTCAAGGATGTTTCCTGAAGCGAAGCTTAAGATCATCAACGCGCTAAAAGCCGGAAACCAGATTGTGGCAATGACAGGCGACGGGGTAAATGATGGACCCGCCTTAAAAGCAGCTCATATTGGTATCGCCATGGGCAAAAAAGGGACTGAGATAGCAAAACAGGCTGCATCCCTAATACTTGTAGATGATGACTTGGCAAGAATGGTAGATGCAATTGCGATGGGAAGAAGGATTTATTCCAATCTTAAAAAGGCAATACAATACATCATATCCATTCACATACCAATAATATTGATAGTTTTTCTTCCTCTTGTTTTAGGATGGACATATCCAAACATCTTTTCGCCGATACATATTATTTTCCTTGAACTTGTTATGGGACCAACCTGTTCAATTATTTACGAAAATGAACCTGCAGAAAAGAATATTATGAATCAAAAGCCCAGAATTTCTACCAGCACTTTTTTCAGCTTCAGAGAACTGACAACTAGTGTCTTACAGGGGATTGTTATAGCTATTGGCACTTTGTTGACCTATCAATTCTCTATACAGCATGGTTATAGTGAATCACTTACTCGCACGATAGTTTTCACTACACTCATTGCCGCGAATATTTCATTAACCCTGGTGAACCGTTCTTTTGTCTATTCTATAGTTACAACGCTTAAATACAAAAACAACCTCGTAGCGATAATCATCAGCATAAC
This sequence comes from Pedobacter sp., assembly GCA_014377665.1. GTDB lineage: Bacteria > Bacteroidota > Bacteroidia > Sphingobacteriales > Sphingobacteriaceae > Pedobacter. Next base: position 3,643 of record JACMPF010000041.1, read on the forward strand.
CATGATATTGGTAGCTGCAATACTGTTCTTCGATCCAATAACACAGTTCTTTAATTTTCAAAGAATCAGCAATTTACAACTCTTACTATCGATTGGGGTTGGGGTTGTTTCTGTGATTTGGTATGAAATTATTAAATGGATAAAACGTGACTAGATCAATTTATTATATGATCAAAATCATAGGGCAGACCAATAGATTTTCCCTTCTTTGTATAAATGTCAGTCAAATAAATCTCATGAAAACAACAGATAAAATGAAACCAACAAAATCAATCCTCATATTAACAGATTTTAGCAGGAGCGCTAAAAACGCGGCAGAATATGGTACCCACCTTGCTAAGCAACTTAACGCTAACATCTTATTGTTTAATTCCTTCTTAATTCCAGATCTAGGATTTGATTCTTGGCCATCAGCGCACCACGAATCTCTCTTGCAGCAAAGCAAAAAGAGTCTTGAAGAGGAGGTGGCCCGGCTTTATGATATTTCGCAACATAATAATAAGATATTTGAGCCAAAAATAGATTACCTCAGTAGTGAGGGTAGCATTGCAGAAAATGTATCTGCCATCATAAAGGACAAACAAAATATTTTTATGGTGGTAATGGGAGGATGCAAAGCTAACGATAATGATGATATCCTTTTTGGCGTGGAAATTACAGAGATCCTCAGTAAAGTGAAGTGTCCTACAGTGATTGTACCTGAATCAGAATGCTTTCAGTTTTGATCTGTAGCTACGCAGCATAGTTTACGTGCGCTCGAAAAGCCATTTGAAAAGCTTCACTTTGTTTTTAGCACTCAATCCGTATTTCTTGATGTTTTTTTCTACAATTAGAGACACTGCTTCTTCTATACTGTCCGTAACCAGGAACAAACTTGTATCATCGGCACCAATCGTTGAATTTTTCTTCATTAATTCAATATGCTCAAGTAAGTCTTTATGGTAGGCTTTTCCAAATATAATAATCG
>JACMPF010000240.1 GCA_014377665.1 Pedobacter sp.
AAGAACCTGAGCATAGGTTTTGTGTTGCCAATGGTCAAACAAAGCTTTATTAACTGTGCCTCTCAATGGCATCGCATCTATATAAATCGAACCATCTACTGGGAGAATTGAATATTCAGGTAGCCTGTTAAATAAATAGGCCGAATAGTAAAACCTGGCGGTAAGCTCCTCGACCTGTTGGGCAGTTAAAGGATTGTTTTGAATCTGTTCTAATATCTCTTCATGGTACCTCTTGTTGGTCCCATTATCCTGCAGAATCGCAATGATGGCGAAGTCCTTTAATTTTAGGGAAAAGGTGAGCGTATTGATCTCGTCTCTGAAACTAAATGGCGTGTCTTTATCTTCCAGAGGAACTATGATTATGGACCAAGGTTTAAAATCTTCAAACTCTACATTGGCATAGATGCCCTGGATCATGGTATGGAGGTTACCGAATTTGTGCATCAATCCTTGTGACATATTGATACCATCCTCACTAATCTGCTGTTGCTTTACTGCGGCATGCATCTCAACATATAATAACCCGTACATGAACTTACCAATCCAGCGGAAAAGATCAACCTCTTCCAACTTAGAGACTCCAGCATAACCTGCCGTAAATGCAGCTTCAATATTCGTTTCCAAGGGATTAATAAAGAGCTCCAGAACTTCCTTATTGCATGGAACCGTCAATGAATTGTAGCTACGAATACTTTCATCAAGAAGCTTTATCTGTTCTTCTCCACTAAAATTAGCCACTTCTAGCAACCACTGAGGAAGAATAGGGATCTCTATTACCGGGGAACTAAAAGTATCCCCACTTAAAAAGCAGTTCTTGTACTTAAAATCAAAGTTTTGGAAGGGCTGGTATATTGTGCTATTCATTACTGGAGCAATATTAGGTATATTATTTTTACATTGGTTACAGCCCCTATTTTTTTAACTTTAGCATTACGGAAACACGTTTTTACTATGCTAGCAGTTTACACTCCATACCTATTAGAATTAAAACATTCCTTTTCTATCGCCAAATTTTCCAGAACGAATACACCTATTATTTTATTAAAACTCAGTTACGAAGGTTATGACGGTTTTGGCGAGGCATCAATGGTCCCATACATGGGAGAAAGCATTGAAACTGCAGGGCTTTTTTTGCAAAAGGTAGCCTGGAGTAGATTCAAATTTCCATTTGACTTTGAAGAAATAGTCGAATATTTAGATGGCCTTGGTGCCGGACAACCCGCGGTGAAAGCAGCTATTGATATTGCTTTGAATGACCTTAACGGAAAATTACTTGAAAAAACTTGCATGAGTGTTTATGGTTCTGATCCGCTGAAAATGCCTCTTACATCTTACACAATAGGGATTGATACACCAGAAGTGATCCGCGAAAAGGTGGCTTATGCAAAAGACTTTAAAGTATTAAAGATAAAACTCGGCCGCGACAATGATAAGGAACTCATCAATACAATCAGATCGGTCAGTGACCTTCCACTCTACGTGGATGCAAATCAAGGTTGGACGGACAAGGGACAAGCGATCGATATGATCTATTGGCTGCATGATAAGGGCGTCCTATTGATCGAGCAACCCATGGATAAAAATGACAGAGAGGGCAATGCCTGGCTAACAGGCAGAAGTCCAATACCAATTTTAGCAGATGAGGCTGTGCAACGACTCGCTGACATGGATTCCTTGAAAGGGGCCTACCATGGAATAAACATCAAACTAATGAAAAGTACAGGAATGTATGAAGCACATCAAATGATCTTAAAGGCGCGCGCTTTTGGAATGAAAATATTGATTGGATGTATGAGCGAAACTTCTTGCGCAACATTGGCCGGTATAGCGCTCGCTCCACTGTGCGACTGGTCAGATCTGGATGGCCCATGGCTCACAACGAACAATCCTTTCAAAAACCCGGAAATGTTAGGAGGAAGATATAT
>JACMPF010000241.1 GCA_014377665.1 Pedobacter sp.
CGAACCCCTTTCAACAGAAAAGTTTATTTCCTCTAATACTTTAAGGGGTTTGCCGCCACTTTTGTATATTTTGCTAACGCGCTGAACGTTTAATATTGATTCTCTAGGCATGGATGCTTATTTAAACTTAATGCACAATCTTTTGTTAAATATAGTAGACACCAGATTTAAAGCCTAATTTTAGAAATATATTACACTCCTATGTCGTTCAGATTTTTCTACACTTTATTAATTGCCATAAGTATGGTTTTGTTTTCATGTAACAATAAACAGACTGAGAACAAGAGCGAAAACCGAAAAGACACATTGGCTAACGTTTCAGAAAACTCAACTCCCGCACAAAACATCCTTTTTTTCGGTACGTCTTTAACTGCGGGGTATGGACTGAGTCCTGGTGAGGCATACCCAGAATTGATTCAGCATCAACTAGATTCATTGAAACTTCCTTACACTGCAATTAACGGCGGATTGAGTGGTGAAACATCTGCAGCAGGTAAAGCAAGGGTTGACTGGTTACTAAAACAACCCATATCGATCTTTGTATTGGAACTAGGCGCTAATGATGGTTTGAGGGGAATCCCAGTAATCGAGACTACAGCTAATTTACAGGCAATCATTGAGAAAGTGAAAATAAAATATCCAAAAGCAAAATTGATGTTGACAGGGATGGAGGTTCCTCCAAACATGGGTGACAAATACGCATCTGATTTTCGCAATATGTTTAAATCCCTTGCAGTGAAGAATCACATGACCTTTCTGCCTTTCCTTTTGGAGGGCGTTGCCGGAATCCCTAATCTAAATCAAAATGACGGCATCCACCCAACTGCTATAGGTCAAAAAATCGTCGCTAAAAACGTTTGGTTAAAACTGGAACCTCTTCTCTAGTAAAGCTAATTTCATTCAAACGTTAAGCAAGGTGGCTTCTACGGTTGGCCTCATTTCTATTATGGGCAAAATGAAGATCCAAGGTTAAAAGACTGAGGCCTGAGCTTGTGGAAAAGCGTTTTTACATGGGCAATTAATTCACTGCACTACATAAGAGTGGAGATTATATCAGACAACATGAATCATGGAATAAGTCTGAATTTTCATTTCTTTATAGGATTCATTATTTAAGACAAAGAAAAATATATGGCGACCAGTCGGTGTAACTGTTGCACCGGACGCAGCTTTGTTGATTACAGACGATGTAAGCAGCATGGTATAGAGAATTGCAGCTAAATAATGTGGCATAGTTTTTCGTATTCGCATAATATGATAAAACAAACGTTAGCCAACCGCAAAACTATATTTCCATTTCTATTAGTGCTTATTGCATTCGCAGTAATACTCCCATCGTGTAAAAAGAAAGTACGTTCAGATATATCTAAAGTTCTTTTTGCTGAGACAAAGAATAAGGCTTTTAAAAATCTTAATGCAGATACTTTTGCTTTAATATTTAAAAGACTCATAGCGGCTAAAAAAACCAGTCTTACTAATCCTAAGCTAATCAGTTCATATTATGAACGTAACGATTATGAGCCAACGCTCGTGTTACAACATTTGCCGAAAGGCCAACTAAAAGCCGTTTCAGACTATTTAGGAAGATCAGGAGAACATGGATTAGACCCTAAGATCTTTAATGCAGAGGCAATCAAACAAATGGTCAACGAATTTTATGATAAACGTGAGATTAAATCTCCTGAGCAAGCATATTCAGAATTGGCGAAGTTGGAATTGACAATGGCTAACGCGCTAATAAATTATAACAATGCATTACAATACGGAATTTTAAGCCCTAGAAAAATCTACGCTAACTACTATACTGAAACTAAAAGGCCAGATAGTACAACCATGTTACAAGTATTTGCGGCGAAGAATATCAAATCTTTTCTAGATAGCATACAACCCAAAGACCCTCAGTATACGGCATTACAAACAGCACTTCATACAGGAACAACTGGAACTGGGATGAATGAAATAGATTTTAATCGCATCCTTAAAGCAAATCTTGAAAGGCTTAGATGGAAAAATAAGCCCACTCAAAATAAGTATGTGCAGGTTAACATAGCAGACTTCAATCTTGATGTGATGGAGAACGGAAAGTCTATCCTTAACATGAAAGTCTGCGTAGGTGAGGGTCGTAATAAGGACTTTACTGCAGAGTTAAAGGAGTATGACGAAACCGGACTGAGTAAAGACAGGCCTTTTTCCAGAGAAACACCACAATTGAACAGTATGATCCATAGTGTTCAAGTAAACCCTGTCTGGAATATCCCTGAGAGCATTGCAACCAATGAAATTTCTAAATACGCTGCAAAAGATAGGTTCTACCTGTCAAATAAAAACATAGATGTTTATGAAAATGGAAAACTAGTTGAAGACCCAGAAACGATTGACTTTTCTGCTGCTGATGCGGGCTCCAAATATACTTTCAAACAACGCCCTGGAGATGATAATTCATTGGGTAAAATAAAGTTTCTTTTCAAAAATGATGAAGCGGTTTACTTACATGACACTCCAGCAAAATCTGCTTTCAATCTGTCGATGAGAGCCGTGAGTCATGGTTGCGTCCGGGTGGAAAAGCCACTTGAACTGGCAAGAGTTCTTTTTGGAGAAGGTGAAAAATTTACTACGATTGATAAACAAATGCAAAGCGAAAAACCTGAGGCTAAAGACATCGTTCTTAAACCTCAAGTTCCTGTTTACTTAACTTATTTCACTGTGTGGGCTGATACTGCGGGAAAACTGCAGTTCAGAAAAGATGTGTACGGTTTAGACATTGTACTCGACAGTTATCTACAAAGGTTAACTGCTGGAAAATAATAGCTAGTTATTGGCGATGATAGCTGCCGTATCAACAAAGCCGGCACCCTTAGTATTTACCATTGCAAGATCTGCCGCAAAATGATGATCAAGAAATTTCGAAGTATAATGCTGATCATTACCATTTATAAATAGGACGGTTTTTCCTCCTATGGTATTAATAACCAAATCAGCAAGTTCAGGAGCGACAGCAGGACAGCCTTGACTTCTTCCAAGTCGGCCTAATGCATCTATCGTACCCTGACCAACATAAGACGCTCCGTGAACGACAATCGAACGTTTACGGGCGTTGTCGTTGTAGCCTGCATCCATTCCGTCGAGCTTCAGTGATCTGCCATGTTTTCCAGTGTATACCTCGCCTGTAACATAAAAACCAAGACTGCTTTGGAATGAGTCATTCACATTTGAAAAACGTGTAGCCTTATCAGAACCACTTCCGTTTCCATGGGCAACCCAGGTATTTAGCAACAATTGTTTCTTATCTAGGTCAATTATCCAAAGACGTTTAGCAGTGCTGGACTGTTCCATATCAGCAATGCTAATGATGGACTTGGAATTTGACAACTTTCCAGACATTTTTAAATTGTAAAAACCAGTAATGGCCTTCTCAAATACAGCTTTGTTTAGTCCTGCAAAAGCAAGGTGCGTTGTATCGTAAAGATCATTGACATACTTATTATACAATGAATCCTCCGATGCCGAACGCACGATTCTTCCATACTCTACCGGAGATTTCCAACTTAAGGTAAAAAGTGAAAAAGTAAGTAAAAGAAGACCTGCTCGGCCTAAAATGTATTTTCTCATAGAATCTGTTTTTGTAACTCTGTGTGTTTATACTTGTTTAGGTAAGTTTGCGTCAAATAGATAGGTTTTGTTTAAGATTTTAGTTATTTACTACAACAAAGATACGAAAATGTTACAATACAAGATGTATAAATGATTGGTTTTACTTACTAATGACTTAGGCCTAATCAACGGTTTTAATAGAACGCATTGATTAGACCTTTATTTACTTGCTACTATAATGTTTTAATTTTGATATTTCTCCATTGAGTGGATCCTGGATGTTCTTGTAAGGCAATTTTTCCCTTTGCTACTTTAGCAAAATTCGAGAAATACTTATCTTTGAACTTACTGTTAGCGATAAGCTTATTCCACTCGTCACTTCCAATTTGTCCTTCAAATGTTTTAATTCCGTTCAAATAGAAAGTAAGATGTCCCTTATTTTGTATCAATCTAACTTTATTCCACTCGCCTACAGGAACTGGTTTTGAAACACTTGCATCTCCAGACATGTCATAAAGGCAACCAGCCAAGTGATTTTCTTTCTTATTATCATCCGCATTAATATTATCAAGCACCTGCATCTCCGGACCAGTTGCATAGGTTGCAGAGTATTTTGGATCTTCCTGAATATCGAAAATTATTCCGCTATTGCTTCCCTTTCTAACCTTCCATTCCAGATTTAGCTCATAATTTTCATACGCTTCATTGGTAACAATATCACCACCACCACTTCTAGGTTTAGTTTCATCAAAAACGATGGCTCCATCCACTACCTGCCATTTCGAGCCAACAGTGTCTTTAAGATAGGTATGCCAGCCTTTGGTTGTCTTACCATCAAATAGAAGCTTCCAGCCTTCTTTTTTCTCTTTTTTAGTTAATGTGTTGGGTTGTTGAGCGAATGCCGAAGTACAGAATAAAGCAAGGGCCACAACAGCAGTTAATGTTTTTTTCATGTGTTTAAAAGTTTATAAAGACTAAGGTAGTCCAAAAAAATAATATATCATTTCGATCGCTAAATCTTTACAGAATTCGATTACTTAAATATTAATTCTATTTTAGATTAACCAAAACAAACCACTTACTGATTTTTATGCCATTTATCGAATTGGAAGACCATTTGCCTGGTATTACTGGGCTATTGGAGTATAGCAAACCTTCGGCACAGCCGATACGGGATTTAACTCAATTTTTGCTTCGCGGACCATCCTCTTTGTCTCAAACAGACAGGGAATTAATTGCTACCATAGTGTCTCATGGTAATGAATGCACTTTTTGCACAACAGCCCATACCGCTGCAGCAGATCTTCTTGCCGGTGAAAATGAAACTGCCAAAAAAATAAAGGAGAATATCGATACCGCCCCCGTTAGCGATAAGATGAAAGCGCTTTTACACATTGCCCTGAAAACAAGAGAGAGCGGAAAAAGCGTTACCCGCGAAGCAGTAGATGCTGCTAAACAAGCCGGCGCAACCGATATTGAAATTCATGATACCGTATTAATCGCGGCACTATTCTGCCTCTACAACAGATATGTAGATGGGTTGGGCACTACACTTCCATCAGATCCCAATTATTATAATGTATTAGCCGATAGGTTAGTTAATCATGGGTATACCCGCCTGCCACAAGGCTATGAACACTTAAAGAAATAAACAAACTAAAAATATGAAAAGACTCTTACCCATTTTACTACTATTCTACTCTTTTAATTCAATCGCCCAGGTTACTAAAATTACAGGAAAAATTACCTCTGCAGACAATTCAACACCACTGAACAACGTCAGCATCAAAGTAAAAGAAAAAGTATCCGGTACAATTTCCAATTCGAATGGCACATTTAGTTTAAACTACAATGGCAAACTACCCATAACTGTTGTCATCACAGCAGTAGGTTTCGAAACTAAAGAAGTCGTAATCACTTCAGCCAATCAAGATTTAGCCGTTACGCTTAACCCGCAAACAGTTATGCTCAACGAGGTCGTATCGTCCGCAGCACGGGTTAGTCAAAACATATTACAATCTCCAGTGAGCATTGAAAAAATGTCATTAAAGACGATTAAAGAAAACCCATCTTTTACATTTTATGATGGCTTACAAAGTCTTAAAGGCATGGAAGCTGTTACCAGCAGCATCACTTACAAGCAGGTAAATACCAGGGGATTCAACACCACTGGTAACTCCAGATTCCTACAACTTATTGACGGGGTAGACAATCAAACCCCAGGTCTAAACTTTGCTATCGGAAACCTTTTCGGCGCATCAGACATTGATATCGAGTC
>JACMPF010000242.1 GCA_014377665.1 Pedobacter sp.
ACCAGCGGCAAAATGTAACTTAACTTTTTCATAGTTTATATTTTTTACCAAGCTAAAATGTTAGATCTCTTGTTGAAATACACTCCCAACGGTATTTTTATATCCGTGCCAGAGGGTATCTTTTCGTATTTCGGCACTCCGTTTGGAGCATTTATAAAAAGGAGACCTATGCAAAACATTGTTATACTGACAGGAGCTGGGATTAGCGCAGAAAGCGGACTAAAAACCTTCAGGGATTCAGATGGTCTTTGGGAGGGATATAACCTCGAAGATGTGGCCACCCAAGAAGCATGGAAAAGAAATCCCAGTCTTGTACAAGGATTTTATAATGAGCGAAGAAAGGCAATATTAGCTGCTCAACCAAATGCAGCTCATCTTGCTTTGGTTGAACTGGAAGAAAAATACAATGTCTACATCATCACCCAGAACGTTGACGATCTCCATGAACGGGCCGGTTCAACAAACGTTCTCCATTTGCATGGAGTGATCACAAGGTCTCAATCCGATGTGGATTCAAATCTTACTTATCCGATTGAAGGTTGGGAACTGACAGCGAATGATCTTTGCGAATATGGCAAACCTTTACGCGCCCATGTTGTGTGGTTTGGGGAGCAAGTTCCGAATATGGATCAAGCTGCATCGCTTTGTGCGGTAGCCGATGTTTTCGCTGTGATTGGGACGAGCCTGCAAGTTTACCCTGCCGCGGGCCTGACTCAATATGTGCCGCAGCATATTCAAAAATATGTAGTAGACCCCAATTCAGCCCATCAAAAATCTAATGTCAAAGTGATTAAAGAAAAAGCCACCGTTGGCGTTCCAGAAATGGTATCAAAAATATTAAATAACAGCTAAGCCCAAACAAATTGTAGAATTTTTAAAGTTATTGGGGTAAACGATTTTACGAAAATATGCCTTATGAAGGCATTCAACTGGGTCCCTAAATATCAGCAAAGTGTATCAACAAGCTGCGCTTGGCACCGTTATTGGGTATTGCTTTTCTCTCTACTGCCCCACATAAAAACAACTTATGACAAACATAGCCTTTACTATTAACGGAGTCCAAATAGGTGTTGCAGAATGTGCATTGATTTTCTTATTTCTCTTCGTCATCTTTCTTCTGATTAGGAACATGACCCTTGATCAGGAGGCATAGCAATAATATTAAATGTTGAATATTCCCAACTCGAAGGGATATAACTACCATTACGCTTCCGTACTTTGTTACAGAAATTATCTAGCTTAGCGAGTGGAGGAATTTCCATGGCAAAAAGTAAGAAAAAAAGTGGCAATAGTATCGCAGCCGAAGCGAAATTACAATCAATCAGACATCAGAAAAGATTTAGGGAGCGAATTGAAGAGCTTTGTAATCTACTTGCAGGTCCGGAATATTTTAAGCTGCTACCTCAAGGAGCTATGGAGTCAATGTACGCCAACAGATATCCGGTATTAAAAGCTAAGCCTGCCGCAGGAGCCAACATGAAAAAATCTAAGGTGATTCAGTTCAATAAATTGATGAATTCCTTAATGGAAAATCAATATTTACCAATTGATAATGGGAATAAGGTAGCCTTGGGCTGGTATCTATCCGAGGGTTTAGTACTCATCAATTTCATCTATATATATGTAACGCATTATCCTGTCGCTTCAAAAAAATTAAAAGAAGGCTTCCAAGATTACTTTCCTGAAAGCGAAGGTCAAATTCTCTTGGAAAATATTGTGGACGAGCTGATGACGGACACTTGCGTGTTACTTAGTGATTTTAATAAAAGTATTTACAAAGCAGATGTTATGAACATAGCGTGCTTTGACATGTCTACCACGCAAAATGATATTTTGATTCGCGAGTTTAAGCCCGAGCAAGTCAATATTCAAATTGAAGGAAAATACCATAGCACCATACGTTTAGGATGGATTTCGCCAGAGTTTGAATGGGTGTGGTCGAGAGTTAAGCCCTCTGCCCTCGGTTTCCCCTCAGGATCGGTTGAGATCCCACTCGAGATTTATATCCAATTACATGCGTTAAACAAGTTAAAGGAGCGAATAGACATTTCACCAGGTATCATGCACTCTATCGCTTTTCTCCTATTTTTTCAAGATGAAATTCCTCACCACTATGCTAATGGTAAATCATTAGTGGAATATCGTGTATCTAATGAAAAGGTGGGATACTTTGTAGTGACTATGAATGATGCCAAACTCGTTATCCGCACATTTTTGTTCTTAACAAATGACGGAACTCCTGAAGGTAAAAACCTTCGGCGACTCGCAGAAATTGAGAGGGCCGACAAAGAACATTTGATGATTGATAAACTCTCTACCTTCAATGCTTATCATTTTGATAGAAATGAAAAAATGAGCAAATTATTTAATGAGGCAGGATGTGGTTCGTTGTTGAAATTGGGTCATCTACAAGAATTTTCGCTCAATGATGTGAAAGATAAAGACTCTGAATCCATTGAGCAGTATTTAGCAGACGCTAGCTTCTTCAGAAATGAACATCTCTTTGAAGGCTGATCAACACCTGTCGTTAAACAAAACAGGCGTTCGGCATAATAGTTGTAACGGATGGGCATTTAGATATTAAAATGAATTCGTTATGAAAATGATTAAAAAATTACTTTTTACTTTTATCGGAGGCGTTGGTTTGTTGACACTTACAACAAATGACACGATGGCTCAAAATTACCAAACTGCCCTAGGTTTGAGAATTGATGCTGGGGATGGCTCTACAGGTGTGGGCTTTAACGCTAAGCATTTTTTTACAAGAAACAATGCGATCGATGCGAACTTGATATTTTTTGATCATGATGTAATAGGTCTTGGTGCAGAATACCAATATAACGCGCCTGTAAGTGGTGTTACAGGACTAGATTGGTATTTAGGAGTTGGCCCAAACTTCCTAATCGGTAATCACTCAACTGCTGTTCAAATCAGGCCTGTTGCTGGTTTGGATTTAAAGGTGCCTGGAGCTCCAATAGACTTTGCTTTCGATTGGCGTCCCATGTTCACATTAAACAACGACTATGATTCCGTGAATGCCGCACGTTTTGGTATCTCGATCAGGTATGCATATTAAGACTAATTAGGAGAAGCACGAGATCGTCCTCCAGAATTTATTACGGAACATCATTAATGCTGGCTTTAGTTCTGTCAACAGGCTCTGAGATAAATTCAGGAGGACGTTCATAATCCACAACACGATGGATAGTCAGAAGACGATTGCTACTTAGAACGAAAAATACCTTAATTAAACACTGCCTCCCTCACGAGAAGCTGACTTTCAGTTGCATCTTCCTTAATTGTTGGTACGAGCTTGACATTCGGATTTGCCTTCAATACCAACTTTAGCTCTTTGATCACAACGTCACGCTTTACCGTGACTGTAATCACATCTCCAACTTTATGGCTTGCAATAATGGGCATTTTTTCTAAAGCTGAATCAATTGGGAAACCATCGACACTTATCAATATATCATTGAAGTTTAAGCCCCCATCCCAAGCCGCAGAGTTTCTGGAAACCGAAGCCACAATAATATTACCTTCCATCTTCTTCGATGCTACACCTAAATAAGGCTCATTGGAACCGGAATTGTCATCCTTAACATCGATTCCGGCATAGGCGAAATATTTCTGATATTCTATCGGGTCGGTGCCATTGACAAACTTCTCCCAAAACGCGGTAAAGCTGATACCGCTGATCTTTTCCACCATCGACTTAAATTCTGCATCTGTGTATCCCCTTCCTAACTTCTTGTAATATAAAGCGTACATGTCGTGCATTACATTATCAAGAGACCTAATACCTTTAGTTGCGTTGGCAATTTCAAGATCCATCAAAGTAGCTATTGCCTCTCCCTTGCTGTAATAAGAAATGGAGGTATTTCCTGAGTTCTCATTTGGCCTGTAACTTTTGATCCATGCATCATAGCTCGCCGCCGCGGCAGACTGAACCTTCGACCCAGGTGTATTACTTACTGTTGCAATATTGTTTAACAAAGCCTGTATTGTTTCTAAAGGGGTGCTAAAGCCTGCGCGTAACATTATCTTATTTTCAAAATAAGAGGTAAAACCTTCAGCCACCCACAGGCTGGTCGTATAATTTTCACTATCGTAATCAAATGGCCCAAGCGCTATTGGTCTCAGTCTTTTCACATTCCAGAGATGATGGTACTCATGAGCTACCAGGCTAAGAAACCCTTGATACCCTTTTTCAGTATTGTAACCATTTTTGCTTGCGCCCAGTACTGTAGAATTTAGATGCTCCAAACCACCACCAGATGCTGAAAAATTATGAACGATAAAAGTATAGTGCTTATTGGGATTCTCACCGTAAATAGCAGTTGCCTGTTCGATCACTTTCGCCATATCTACTTTCAGTCTTTCCTTGTCATAATTGCCGCCACCATACATGGCAACTTCGTGTTTTACACCAGCAGCAATAAAATCAAAGACATCCTGATTGCCTACTTCAATAGGGCTGTCAAAGAGGATATCAAAATCTTTTGCAATATAAGTGAATGCTTTTCCTGGAACCGATTCCAAACCAGTAGAAACCTTATTCCAGCCTGAAAACGGCTTTATAACAACAGTGCTTGGCAATTTCAACAAGCCATCAGGATACATAAAGATACCTGTGCTGGATAAAAAAGCATGGGAATCATCAATAAATGAGGTGCGGACAGAAGTCTCAAAGGCATAAACCCTGTACTTAATTTTAATCTTATTCGCCTTGGCAGCGTAAACGCGCCAGGCATTTTTACTAACTTTCTCAAACCTGAGGCGCTTTGCGCCAGCTGCTGCTCCGAATCCCTCAACCGACTTCGCAAACTCACGAACAAGATAAGAACCAGGTGCCCATACAGGCATCTTGACATCGATATAATCCTTAATCAATCCGGAAATATTCATTTCTACTTCTGCGTAATGTGCCTGAGGTTCTATAAAGCCTACCTCAAATTCAACCTTCACCTGAGATTTGCTAGTCATACTCAATAATATTAATACAATCAATGTTGCTAATGATATTTTCATTTCTGTCTTTCTACTTGCCGAAGTCCAAAACTATGTAAATAGCCTGACACAAGACTAAATAGCGTAAAATATTTCAAAGCTGTAACATACTTAATACAACGTTGTTCGGGCCTCATATTTGAATATTTTTGCAGTCAAATTTTGTTTAAAAAGTTATATGAAAATAAGATATATCATCTACATTTTGCTTGCGTTTGGACTGGCTTGGCTAATTTATTATAGAATAACATCTAATAAAAAAATTGAAGGCCAAAGCAAAGCAGGTGCTCCGGGTGCCAAAGGAGGAGGCGCAGGCGACGGTCTGCAAGTAGAAGGTATTGTGGTAGGACTTGAAGACTTTACGAATGACCTGGAAGTTACCGGAACAATCGAAGCAAATGAATCTGTATCGCTAAGAAGCGAGGTTTCCGGTTTGGTAACCAGCATTAATTTCAAAGAAGGAACAAGTGTTAATAAAGGTGCGTTATTGGTAAAAATCAATGACCGAGACATCCAAGCACAACTTCAGGAGGCACTTACCAGACAAAAGCTTTCCGGAACAAATGAAAACCGATCCAGGCAGTTACTCGAAAAGGGCGCGATTAGTCAGGAAGAATATGATACCTCCCTAGCCGATTTGCAATCTTTAAAATCCCAGACATCACTAATTCGCGCTCAGCTCGCTAAGACCTCAATATATGCACCTTTTAGTGGAAGAATTGGATTGCGGTCTATATCTGTAGGCGAATATCTGACGCCTGCCACAATGATTGCTAATTTGTCAAGCGTTAATCCGTTAAAAATAAGCTTTTCAGTTCCAGAGAAGTATATCGGACAGATCAAACTTGGATCTGAGGTCAGCTTTACTACTGATGGCTATTCAAAAACATTTACGGGCAAAGTTTTTGCGCTGGAGCCAGGCATTAATACCCAAACAAGAACTTTACAGATTAAAGCGCTTGTTCCCAATACGAAGAACGAACTGTTACCAGGTTCATTCGCTAATATCAAACTCGCATTAAGCACAGCGAAAGACGCCATTCTAATTCCTAACGAAGCGATCATACCAGTATTGAAAGGGAAAACAGTTTTCATTAGCAAAAATGGAAAGGCACAGCAAGTACCTGTAATAGCTGGCACAAGGACTGCGGAAAGCATTGTAATTACCTCTGGATTGAAAGTTGGCGATACTGTGTTGACTACTGGTGCTATGGCTGTGAAACAGGATGCGCCGGTAAAAGTTTCGGTAGTAAAAAACTAACGTCATATGAGCATTTCAACCACAAGCATAAAAAGACCCGTATTGGCAATAGTGATGAACTTGTCGATTCTTTTATTTGGGGTTATAGGTTTTACCTTCCTTGGAGTTAGGGAATTCCCTAACATCGACCCTACTGTCGTCAATGTACGTACCTCCTACCCTGGTGCGAATTCCGACATCATAGAATCTCAAATTACAGAACCATTGGAAAAGTCCATCAACGGTATTGATGGAATTCGCAATATCTCATCTTCAAGTAACCAGGGCTCAAGTAACATTACCATTGAATTTAACCTAGACAAGAACATCGACGACGCGGCTAACGACGTCCGTGACAAGGTTTCTCAGGCTGCACGGAGTCTACCCAAGGATATTGATGGAAATCCGGTTGTGAGTAAAGCTGATGCCAATTCAGATGCTGTAATTACTATGACCGTTCAAAGCGATAAACGCAATGTCATGCAATTGAGTGACTTTGCTGAAAATGTGATCTCTGAGCGCTTACAAACGATTTCTGGCGTGAGTAGTATCCAAATACAAGGTCAACGCAAGTATGCAATGCGTATACGTATTGACCCCAATAGATTAGCCGCATATGGTTTGACCTCACAAGATATTGTTGCAGCCCTTGATAGGGAAAACGTAGAACTTCCTTCAGGAAAAATTACAGGCGCAAATACAGAGCTAATTGTAAAAACTTTGGGTAAGCTCACCAATGCAGAACAGTTTAATGACTTAATCTTAAAGACCGATTCGAATAGTTTAGTGCGCCTCCGGGACGTTGGCTTTGTAGAATTGGGATCAGAGAATGAAGAAACAGTATTAAGAGAATCAGGAAAGCCAATGGTTGCCGTGGGTTTAATTCCACAGCCAGGGGCAAACTACCTAGAAATTTCAAAGGAATTCGACAAGCGATTTGAGCAATTGCAAAAAGATATTCCGAAGGATGTAAAGCTTAACATTTCATTAGATTCGACCAAGTTTATTAAGTCCTCAGTTACCGAGGTTGCCGAAACCATCATGTTGTCTCTTATATTGGTGATTTTAATCATTTATCTCTTCTTTAGAGATTGGGCGATTGCGATTAGGCCATTAATTGACATCCCCGTCTCTCTGATTTTCACCTTTTTTATCATGTATATTTTTGGATTCTCTATCAATGTACTTTCACTGCTTGCTATAGTTCTAGCGACAGGCTTGGTGGTAGATGATGGTATTGTGGTCACAGAAAACATCTTTAAAAAAGTAGAAGAAGGTTATTCACCTTTCGAGGCAGCAATTAAAGGATCGAACGAGATCTTTTTTGCCGTAATCTCTATTTCCATTACGCTCGCTGCCGTATTTTTACCAGTGATCTTTTTAGAGGGCTTTGTTGGCCGACTGTTTCGAGAGTTCGGAATTGTAATTGGAGCGGCTGTACTGATCTCCGCATTTGTATCGCTAACCTTGACGCCGATGTTGAATGCCTACCTGATGAAGAAAACCGGGCAAAAGAAGTCTAAGTTCTATAATATGACAGAACCTTACTTTGTAAAGCTTAATGAAAATTACGCGGAGAATCTGAACAAGTTTCTGGAAAAGAGATGGCTTGCCATCCCAATTATCGCGATTTGCGTTGGTTTGATTGCTTTATTCTGGAATATCATCCCAAAGGAGACAGCGCCATACGATGACCGGAGTGCGATCAATATGAATGTGAGTACACCGGAGGGGTCTTCATTTGCATTTACCGACCGCTTTATGATGAAGATCAATCAGTTGGTCATTGATTCTGTGCCTGAAAAGAAGGTCAACATTACCATAACCTCCCCAGGTTTTGGAGGTGGATCAACCAATGGAGGTTTTTTGAGGATGGGACTGGTTGATCCGGGCGATAGGGAACGTTCACAAGCCGACATTGCTGCGAAGTTAACAGCAATGACCAAAAAATATGCAGAGGGTAAGGTTACCGTAACGCAACAGCCCACTATTGCAGTTGGTCGTCGAGGAGGGCTACCTATTAACTATATTATCCAGGCACAAAACTTCGAGAAACTGAGAGAAAAAGTGCCTTTGTTCATGGATGAGGTAGCAAAGGATCCAACGTTTACGACTTCAGATGTGAACTTGAAGTTCAATAAACCAGAAATAAACCTGACAATAGATAGAGATAAAGCAAAGAACCTAGGGGTATCCGCAGCCGACATTGGCTCTGCTCTACAACTAGGCCTTAGTGGGCAGCGCTTCTCCTATTTCTTTATGAATGGTAAGCAGTACCAAGTGATCGGACAGTTTGAGGTCGGAGACAGAAAAGATCCTTTGGATTTAAGCTCTGTTTACGTGAGAAATGAAAAGGGCGTATTAATTCAATTAGACAATGTAGTTACAGCGAAAGAGGAAAGTAATCCACCTCAATTATTTAGAAATAACCGTTTTATTGCAGCAACTGTTTCCGCAGGTCTGGCGCCTGGGAAAAGTATCGGAGAAGGGATTGATGCGATGGACAGGATCTCTGAGAAGGTTTTAGACGAGACTTTCTCCACAGATTTAGGTGGTGAATCGAGAGATTTTAAAGAAAGTTCTTCGAACACACTGTTTGCATTTGGCTTAGCATTATTACTTGTGTATCTGATTTTGAGTGCACAGTTTGAAAGTTTCATTGACCCAATCATCATTATCATTACGGTACCAATGGCGGTCGCGGGTGCGTTTCTGTCCTTATGGCTATTTGGGCAGAGCTGGAATATCTTCAGCCAGATTGGGACGATTATGCTCATTGGTTTGGTGACGAAGAATGGTATTTTGATTGTAGAGTTCGCCAACCAATTGAAAGAAAAAGGGATGAATATTCATGACGCCATTAGGGAAGCTGCTGTGTCAAGGTTAAGACCGATTTTGATGACAAGTTTGGCCATTGCCATAGGTGCCCTTCCCATTGCAATAGCCCTAGGTGCTGCAGCTAAAAGTAGAATGGGTATGGGTGTCGTAATTGTAGGGGGTACCACTTTTTCATTAGTACTTACTTTGTTTGTAATCCCTGCAATATATTCTTATTGGTCTAAAGAGCACAAGGTTAATAAAGATCTGGAAGAATCATTAAATGCAGCGTTAGATAATGATAACAACGAACATGCAAAATAATATCAACATGAAATTTAAAAAGGAATTAGTTTTTTTGTTGTCTTTGCTTATTGGTTTTTTTAACACCACATCTGCACAGGAAAACCTTTCCTTGAAGGAAGCAATTACGATCGCGTTGGGGAATAGCTACGATATACAATTGGTAAGCAATGACGTTCAGATCGCTAAAAACAATTCAAATATTGGAAATGCCGGATTGCTTCCAAGGCTTGACGGTACAGTTACTGAAGGTGGAAGCTTACAAAATACAACAAGAACACAAAGTAGTGGTACTGAGCAGACGCTTAATGGTGTTCGCAATACAAACATGAGTTATGGCGTAGCCCTCGGCTGGACTATATTTGATGGTTTACAAATGTTTACCAACTTGGAGCGTCTGAGAGAATTGGAAAAGCAAGGAGCTGTAAATGCGAAGGCTACAATTTTAAGTACAATTAGCGGTGTGGTAAATGCTTATTATAACGTTTCCAGGGAACAGCAGCTGGTTGTAGCTCGAGATAGTGCGCTTAACGTTTCTACTCTTCGTTTACTAATCGCTAACAATAAACTGGAAATAGGACGCGGGTCAAGGCTTGACGTTTTAACCGCTAAGGTTGATTACAATACGGATACTTCAGCGTATTTACAGGAGCAAAACTTACTCAGAAATTCCAAAGTGACTCTAAATCAAGCAATGGGTAGAGACTTAAATATCAGTTTTCGCGTGGACACAGTATTCGATATTAACAGTTCTTTAGAATATGTTAGGTTAGCTAGTCAGATGGAGCAGTTGAACCCAGATTTACTGAATGCTTTAATTACCAAGAAATTAGCGGAACTGGATTTAAAATTGGTAAAAGGTCAGCGCTATCCTGTAATCGCGGTTAACAGTGGTTATGAATTTCAAAGAAGTTCCAGTCCTACGGGCTTCAACACCCAACAACGAGCGAATGGATTAACCTACGGGCTGACTGCAAGTGTTAATATTTTCAATGGCTTTTTACAGCGACAGAATGAGCGCAACGCTAAGATTTTAATCAAATCATCTGAACTTACCCTTGACCGTACTAAACAAGAAATAGGCGCCCAATTGCTTAGAACCTATCAGAATTACAACACTAATCTCGATCTATTAAAGGTC
This sequence comes from Pedobacter sp., assembly GCA_014377665.1. GTDB lineage: Bacteria > Bacteroidota > Bacteroidia > Sphingobacteriales > Sphingobacteriaceae > Pedobacter. The sequence continues at coordinate 10,512 of JACMPF010000242.1, forward strand.
GAAAGAAACAACGTCGATGTAGCCAAACAAAGTCTGGATATTACCCTGGAGAAGTACAGGCTTGGAAGCATTGCACCATTGGAGCTTAGGGAGGCGCAAAGAAACGCTATTGATGCTGTAGCAAGGTATCTAGAAGCCCAGTACCAGGCAAAGCTTACTGAGATAAGTTTAAAAGAGATTAGCGGAACTTTAAATATTCAATAAGATTACTAAATTTAGCGAATGATTTTAGTAGCAGACAGTGGTTCTTCTAAGACCGATTGGATGGGATACAGCCCAGAAGGAAACATCACTTTTAGCACGAAGGGAATTAATCCATATTTCCTAAATGCAAACGATATTCTCAAGATCTTTTCCAAGAAAAAGGAGCTCGCTGCATTTGCCGATGATGTCAAAGAAATATACTTTTTCGGTGCGGGCTGTTCTTCACCTGATAAGATCGAAGTAATATCAAACGGCATTTCTTCTTACTTTACGAAAGCTTATGTATCTGTTGAACACGATCTTATTGGATCTGCATATGCTACTTGTGGTGACAAACCTGGATTAACCTGTATTTTGGGAACTGGATCAAATATCTCATATTACGATGGAAAGGAAGTTCACAACGGATCACATGGTCTTGGCTACATCTTGGGCGATGAAGGCTCAGGAACTCATTTTGGAAGAAAACTGATAACCAGTTATCTATATAATGAAATGCCAGCGGATTTAAGCCTTGACTTCAAAGAAATGTTCGAAATAGATAAGGAGAGTGTGATCACAAGTGTTTACCAAAATCCCGCACCAAATATTTTTCTTGCTTCCGTAAGCCGTTTCATGGCAAACCGGACCTCACATCAATTTATTTTAAATATTTTAAAAGAAGGCTTTCAAGAATTCATAGATACAAATGTCAAAGACTATCCTAACTATAAGGAACTAAATTGCCATTTCGTGGGTTCAATCGCTTTCTATTACCAAGATATACTTAAGGAAGTATGTAAAAAGAACCAGGTAACAATCGGCAAAATTCTCCAAAAACCAATTGAAGGAATATATAACTATATCTTGAGAAAAGAAGGAATTTTTACAACCTAACTGCTTTCAGATCCTTCTTCTTTTGTGCCTCTAATTTTCTGAACACCATAGTAAACTCCTGCAACGAGCAAAATTACTACGCCTCCATCAATTGGCACATCCGGATCCCCACCAGGTAGTCCCGGATCATCTGCTCTTGAAATACCCGCGCTAAGTATTAATAACACGGAAAATAAATTCCGAAATGTCTTCATGATAGCAATCTCCAGAGTTTCATTTAACAAATACAACCTATAAGATTTTTTATAGTCAGTATTGGCTTCTTAATAAAATCTAGCTCAGCTTCGCTGAAACCATTGCTTTCGTACATGCTTCTTAAAAACCGACTGTTAATTTTCTCCTTCTTGACTTTGTTCCCCGTAACGCTTCAGGCACAAGCCTGGATGCCTGGCTTCAATTATCGTAGAAAATTGACTTTAAATAAAAGCAAGGTAAGTGCCAAAGTCACAACCTTCTTTCCTTCAACCACAGTTTATTCTGATCAAATCGATTTTCCAGTCTTCATTGAAATAATTGATAAGGGCCTGATTTTCAAGAATGGATCCTGTGGAAGTAAGATCCAGGATTCTGAAGGAAGAGATATTTCCTTTGCACTTAGTAGTGCCCCCAGCGTAGCGCTTAATTTCCAGCTCGAGGAATACGATCCTGTTAGGGGTAAACTGCGGTGCTGGATCAAGATAAGTAGCTTATCTGCAAATAAAACAACTACTCCCGCTACAGAAATATATTTTTACTATGGGGGATCAATCTTACACAATGCAAAGTCTTTGGTAGCTCTCCAAACTTGGAATAGTGACTATAGTAAGGTTTGGCACATGAACGCCATTTACCAACAGGTAGGTATTCATCAAATGAGTCTAACTCCTACTAACAACAGTTCAACTTTTATAGAAGGAAAGCTAGCGACAAGCGCAGCCTTTAACGGAACATCTTCTGCATATGTTGGGGCTAACGAGATAAATACTTCTATAACAATCTCTGCATGGCTTAAAATGAATGCTTTCGGAACTGAGCAAATGATATTGACAAACGATAGTTCTGGAGCAGGGGGTTTTCAGTTGAAAGTCAATGCGGCAGGTAAGTTAGTCGTGCAGACTTTTAACAGTTTAAGTCCGCCAATTGTTATGATAAGCTCCTTGACAATGCAGGAAACCGGAAGGTGGTATCATGTGTGGGTATCGATATCTCCAGGAAATGTGACGCTTTATATTGACAATTCCATCGTTCTGAGTAGTTCCCAATCAATCATACGCCTAGGCCCTGGTGGCAGAACCAGTATTGGGGCAAGCAAGCAAAATGACAAATATTTTAATGGCCAGATTGATGAATTAAGGATTCAAAAAACAGTTATTTCTAAAGAATGGATGTCTACTTGCTATGCAAATCAATTTGACCCCAAGGGTTTTTACACTTTAGGGATTGAAGAGTATAACACCGGTGGTTTTTCACGTTTCGTTGGGAACAATAATCAATGGAATATGTCCAGCAACTGGACTGGAAATGTGGTCCCACCTGCCAATTCCAACATACTTATACCCGCAGGAAAAAAAGTTTTATCTACTTCAAATATGATTTTTAGTAGGCTTGTCGTGGAATCTGGAGCTACATTGGAAGTAGGTAGCGACTTGAGATTCATATGCCGGGCTGACATCGCAAATAACGGAATGATTAAAGTTAATGAGGGAGCTGCGTTGCGATTTGGGGGTGACGTGGTGAATGATGGGCAGCTAATTTCTACCGGCACATTATCGAAAGTGGTGTTTGATGGTTCAGGAGCAGAGCAAGAATATTCTGGAGCAGGAACAGCTACTAGTCATGTGTTAGAAAACAATCAGTCAAGTAGCTCAAATACTTTACTACTGGCTGCTCCGTTCGAAGTTATCGGTTTCATAGACTTAAAGAAAGGAACACTTCAATCAGATCGGACTTTAATAATGAAAGCAACATCTCAAACTGCAACAGCATCGTTACTCCCCATAAATTCATCAGTTGCTTCCGTTGTAGGCGATGTAATTGTTGAACAATATATCTCGGGTGGGTATCCCATTCCAGCTACCGCGAGGGGTTGGAGATTATTAAGTTCACCTGTATACAGCTCAAATACGACAGAGTCAAAAAGTTACGATAGCCGATCTTTTAAGGAAGGAATTTTTGTAACCGGAAATGGCGGCATTATAAATGGGTTTGATACCTCCCCTATGAATAGCGCAACCATTTATACGCATGATCAATCGCTGAACGGCACATTGTCTCAGAAATATGTGGGTATTGGTAGCATTGATCAAAAGGTTGAAATTGGAAAAGGAGTTTATGTGTTTTCAAGAGGAAGCAGACATGCAGTTAATGCCCATATGAATCAAATTCAAACCCAACCATTCATAAATCCACAATCATATGTCTTAAAACATGTAGGTAAACTTTTTGTAGGAGACTTAACCATATTCCTTGCCAACAAGGATATGAGGAATGTGGGTGACGGATACAACTTAATTGGTAACCCGTACAGCGCAAGTGTTAGATGGGGGGATGTCAGAACCGAGAAAACCACTGGATTCATTTGGCAGTTTGACCCACTAAATGCGGCTTATATTGTAGATGACTCGCCAAATGTTATCATACCTTCTGGAACAGGATTTTTCATCAGAGTTGCAACGGGAGAAAAGTCTGGTAAACTAACATTCTCTGAAACCTCAAAGTATAACTCTTCTACACCATTACTCCCGGTACTGCAGTCGTTGAAAAGTAGCAGCAGCTCCAAAATAAAAAACGGACTTGATTTAAAAATCATCCTCAGCAAGGATAAGTTTCAACAACCATATGTATTAAAATTGACCGATGAGGGTTATGATGGAGTTAATGATTTGGACGCTTTGAAAATTGGCGAAGGTCATGTAAATATCTCATCTGTCGTAGATCAGCAACAGCTTTCAATTGACAACAGGCAATACTCAGCAGAAACTAAAGTTATTGACTTGAATATAACAGGAACTGAATCAGGAGCATATGAACTCCTATTCGAATCTTCATTTGATCAAAATAATTTGCAGATTAAGCTAATTGATACTCAGCTGAATATTGAAAAACAAATGAAAGCAACGGATAGAACTTACAACTTTTCGATAGACAAAACAGCGTCGACAAGCGCTGGAAATCTACGCTTCAAAGTGTTATTGGAACAGAATAGCAAGACATCTATTCCCACAGAAAATCTTAAAGTATATCCCAATCCTTTTAGAGATAAAATTACCGTAGAAATAGGAGAGGATCACAAAGAAAGCATAAACATTGTAGTTACAGATATGCTAGGTAAAGTGGTTTCCAGAAATCAGATCGGAGTTGGCACTTATCGGCTCCCCGTAGATACAGAAGCGTTCCATAAAGGGATCTATTTGCTACAACTAATTAGTGAAAAAACAAGAAAGGTTAAGACAACGTTGAAATTGATAAAACTTTAGAATTGAAGATACGTTATCTAGGATTTTGATCTCAAAAATAGTTGTTCAATACAGAGTTCGTTAAAAAGCTGGAAGTTTATCCGATTCACGTGCAATAACATCGGCAATAGAAGTTTGTGCAAGAACATTTAAAGTAGCGTCTCGAACATCAATAAATGTTTTCCGAATACCACATGTAACCTCATCATGGCATTCATCACACTTTCTGTAGAATTTTAAACTCGCACATGGAACCATGGCAATTGGCCCATCGGTAATACGTAATATATCTACCAAATAAATATCCTTAGGATCCTTATTTAAACTATAGCCGCCCCCAGCACCCTTTTTGCTATATAAATATCCTGCATTTCGCATATCAAGTAGAATCTGTTCTAAGAATTTCCTAGGAATCATCTCCATTTCCGCCAGTCTGACGATTTGCATTGGTGGATTCCCTGCATTCTTACCAAGAGCTACAAGTGCTTTAATTGCATATTTTGTTTTCTTAGATAGCATATATAACAAAGCTAAGAAAAGAATTAGGTATTTTTGTCGTTCTAGATGCAGAATCCCCATGGCACGAATACTGATTATCGAAGACGACCGTACATTTTCCCAAATATTGGAGGGCTTTTTGAAAAAGCACAATCATGATCCACACATTACTTATAGCGTTGGAAAGAGTTTTGACATATTAGAAAAGCAGTATTTCGATCTACTGTTGGTTGACTACAGGCTTCCAGATGGAACCGGCCTTGAAATTCTGACTTACCTTAGAGATAAAGGAATACCAACACCAATAATTATCATGACTAGTTTTAATGATGTCAAAACTGCGGTTAAATCTATTCAGTTAGGGGCTATAGATTATATCACTAAGCCAGTCAATCCAGATGAGCTATTGATGTTATTGGATAATGTTCTCAAGACACCCGAACAATTCACTACAAACTCCATTGAGCACGCAGATGCAATTAAGGGTAAAAGCCCAACTGCTGATAAATTATATGAGCACATTGCTTTAGTAGCCCCCACTGATATGTCTGTTATTATTATGGGTGAGAGTGGTACTGGTAAAGAATACGCTGCCCGTGCTTTGCATATGCAGAGCAAAAGGAAAGATAAACCATTTGTGGCAATCGACTGTGGTGCACTTTCAAAAGATCTGGCTGCAAGCGAACTTTTCGGCCATGCTAAGGGGGCATTTACAGGTGCAATAAACGACAAGCAAGGTCAATTTGAGGTAGCCAATGGCGGAACACTCTTTTTAGATGAAGTCGGCAACCTTAGTTATGAAATTCAAATAAAACTACTTAGAGCTTTACAGGAAAAGGTTATTCAACCGTTAGGAACCACTAAAAGTGTAAGGGTAGATGTTAGAATTATTACGGCTACAAACGATGATTTAAAAAATAGTGTTACCAACAATACTTTTAGAGAGGATCTATACCACCGACTAAATGAATTCAAGATCCAATTACCACCGTTAAGAGATAGAGGTAAGGATTTAGAGATTTTTATTAAACACTTCATAAAACAATCAAATGTAGAACTGGAAAGAAATGTAACCAGCATTTCGGCCGAAGCGAAAGCTATTCTACTAAAATACGAATGGCCAGGTAATCTTAGGGAACTAAAAAATGTAATCAAGAGAATGGTCTTGCTAACAGCGGATGAAGTAGCATTGGAACATTCGCTCCCAGAAGAAATGATCCTTTCTATAGGTAGGGACCCAAAACCAAGCGGTTTTGATCTAAAGGCAATCAATGAAGTGAATGAAAAAACACTTATTCAGGAGACTTTAATTAAGGTGAAACACAATAAATCAAAGGCTGCAAAATTACTGAATATTGACAGAAAGACCCTATACAGCAAAATCGAACG
>JACMPF010000042.1 GCA_014377665.1 Pedobacter sp.
CTGGCGATGACGGGTACAGCCAAAAAGATGCAACCATCAGGTAAACAGTTGAATCAATTTGAACTGAATTTTCTAGACTCTTGTCGCAAGATTGGGTTTTCCGATGAGACAATAATTCGATCACAGTCCTATGCCAACCAGATTGTAAAGCAGATCATGCCTTATGCAAAAAAAGACCGTTACAATAGGATCAGTAATTACCCACGGTACACGCCACTGAATACTGAAGGAAGTTGGTATCCCACTCCACCCGCATTCTTTTCTCCTGTGGAACCCTATTTCAATACCGTTCGTCCTTTTTTCATAGATTCCGCTAAAGCGTTTCGGTCGGTTCCCCCAGTACCTTATTCAAAAGAAAAAAACTCCCCATTTTTTAAGTTGCTGACAGGTGTTTATACAGATGGTGGCTCAGGGTTAACTGCTGAAACAAAAGAAATAGCTGCATTTTGGGATTGTAATCCCTTTGCACTGAAAAACGAGGGGCATTTATTGATTGGCTTGAAGAAGATTTCTCCGGGAGCACACTGGATTGGAATTACCGGGATCGCTTGTCAGAAAGCCAAGGTCGACTTCTCAAAAACGCTTCAGATTTATACTGTTGTAGCTACAGGATTAACAGACAGCTTCATTAGTTGCTGGGATGAAAAGTACAGAAGTAATAGAATCCGTCCGGAAACTGCAGTAAGAAACCTTATTGATCCCAATTGGAAACCGATGCTGCAAACTCCGCCATTTCCAGAATATATGAGCGGGCACTCACATATATCTTCTACGACAGCGACAATTCTTACCTACTTTTTTGGTGACAACTTCAGCTACAAAGATGATGTAGAAAACAAATACGGGTTAAAATCAAGGAAATTTAAGTCCTTTAACAAGGCTGCAGAAGAGGCGGCTATAAGTAGATATTATGGTGGTATTCACTTTAAAGATGGTATCGAGAATGGTGTTAAAGTTGGTGTAAAAATTGGTGAGTACATCGTAAATGAGCTTCAAGCTAATAAGATTAAGCCGCTAAAGTAAGATTTAGGCAATTCAAGAACATGAAAAGATATTCTATTTTGATAATTTGTATCTGTTTTATAACTGCTTGCTCCTCAAGAATGACTAAGCAAAATTCTAAGGCTATTGTTCCGTCGTTACGCATAATGGCTTACAACATTCATCACGCAAATCCTCCTTCGAAAAGCAAGAAAGGAATAATTGATATCGATGCAATAGCAAGAGTAATTGAGAAACAACATCCTGATCTGGTCGCGCTCCAAGAAGTTGATGTCAATACCAAAAGATCAGGTAACATTAATGAGGCTGTTTTGCTGGCTCAAAAGCTCAAGATGAATTTCTATTTTGGCAAAGCGATCGATCATGATGGTGGAGATTACGGGGTGGCTATATTATCTCGTTTCCCAATTTCAAATCAGCGGACTTACAAATTACCAAAAAACGCAGACTTAAAAGCTGAGCAGCGGGTTTTGGCAATAGTAACTGCAGAAGTTAGAAAGAATGTGTTTATACGTTTTGCTTCCACCCACCTTGATGCCCAGCGCGCGGAAGAAAACAGGATTCTGCAAGCTGCAGAGATAAACAAGATTACTGAAAAGGAAACATTGCCGCTCATTTTGGCTGGTGATTTAAATGCTGCGCCTGATACTGAGACCATCAGGATTTTTGATTCGATGTTCATGCGGACATGCAGTGATTGCGGATTTACCATTCCAGTTATCAAACCGAACAAGACGATTGACCATATTGGTTTTAGAATCGGAAATCCCTTTAAAGTGATATCTCATGAAGTTATTCCAGAAAGTTATGCTTCAGATCACCTTCCTATTTTATCTGTGTTGGAGTTGAAATAATAGTTTGTTTAGGTTTTTTCTTTTATTCTTCCATCGCCATAGACATCAGCCCTAGCTGACGAAATAAAAATATTTCTTATATTGTATCTCCAAATGTACTTATATGAACGTATTAGATCGCTTCGCCCCTAAGATCCTTTCAAAAATATCGCTGCGTTTCTCGGTTTTTAACATCGCCATTTTTGTATCGGCGCTAATCGCATTTTCAGGCTGTAAAAAAGAGGATAAATCTGCTGAGAGAATTCCACAGGTCACTCTTTCTTCTCAGAAAGCGATAAGAACATTCTATTTCCAGGCAGAAAAAAATCCCATACTTGTTAAGAGTGTAACCGCTGAAATTCTAGGAGATACCATATATGCAGTAGCTTTTGCAGGTACCGACATTACTAAACTAATCCCTGATTTTACGTTCGATGGAGCTAGGGTTAGTGTTGGAGAAGCAGAGCAGGTTAGTGGAACCACATCTAATGATTTCACAACGCTTGTGAAATATAATGTAGTTGCTGAAGATGAAACTCAAAAAACTTACATAGTCAAGTTTACAGATAATGGAATTGCAGCATTATATCTGAATACGAATGGCACTGCAATCACTAGTAAAGATGTTTATGTTACGGGAACTTTGAAACTGGTAGGCAACTTCAAAGACGTATTGTACGATGGAAAAACTGAGGTAAAGGGTAGGGGTAACTCTACATGGGATATGCCTAAGAAACCTTACCGCATTAAACTGGATAAGAAAGCCAGTTTATTAGGAATGCCCGAGAACAAAAATTGGGTATTATTAGCCAATTATGCCGATAAATCTCTTATTCGTACGGAACTGGCATTTTCGTTGAGCAGAAGTATTGGCCGACAGTTCACAGTTGACTCCAGATATGTAGAGCTTTACCTCAATGGTAATTATTTAGGAAGCTATCAACTGACTCAACAAGTTAAAGAGGGGCCAGGATTGATTGATATAGAAGATCAACCCGATGGTACGACCACGCTCCCAAATCTTTCGGGTGGATACTTGATTGAGCAGGATCTATTCGCAAATGGAGAGCCTGTATATTTTTACACTACTAAGAAGATGCCTTTTGTAATCAAGTATCCTGACGAAGACAAGATCAATCAACAACAGAAGGACTATATAAAAAATCATTTCCAGAAGTTTGAAGATGCACTATATGCAATTGATTTCGCCGACCCGGTGTATGGCTATAGAAAGTATTTTGATGTCAATAGCTACGTGGATCACTATATAGTAAATGAAGTGATCGGTAACCCTGATACGTTCAGAAGCACTTATTTGTTTAAAAAGCGAAATGATGATAAGGTTTATACAGGTCCAATCTGGGATTTTGATAAGGCCGCTAATAATGATAAACGACTTGGTGATCAAGTCAATGGCTTAATGTCTAATTCCGCTTTCGAGCCGAAGATCTGGTTTAAAAGGCTTATGATGGATCAATCCTTCAGACAGCGCATACGCAATCGATGGAATGAGTTGATGCCTAAGATTCAAGGCTTACCTAATAGGATAGCTCCACTACAAAAGAAGCTTGCTGTTTCGCAGGTGCGTAACTTCACAAGATGGGATATTCTTAACAAACAATCCTATCTGGAGCTCTATGTGTCTGGTTCCTATGAAGGTGAGATTGCGTACCTAAAAACCTTTTTAATCAATCACATTGCTTGGCTTGATGCGAAGTTTAACAGTGCAGAATACCAATAGCAACAGTTTTTAAAGCATTATTTTTTTGCCCGATTTGGCTGATTGTTTTGCTGCTTCCAGAATTCTGACTACAATTAAATTGTTCTCCAGAGAAGATAAATCCTTTCCAGGCTTTACTCCGCCCTTAAGAACAGCAGATAGATAGTCCAAGTGACTACTATAAGCTTTTGCTAATGGCTTGGCTGTAACTAACGTGTAGTTGTTACTGTTACTAGTTTTCGTTCTCAAAGTATTCGCGTTGACCGCTTGAATATACCCGGACTGACCAAAGAGTTCCATATCTTTTATATTAAACGGCCAGTTCCATGAGGCTTCTATAATACCTGTGGCATTTGGATACTCTACTAGTATAGTTGCATCGTCATCTACCTTAGGATACACATCTGGTTTAATTCGTTTGGTGATTGCTGTAACTGAGATTGGCATTGCACCGTCCATCAACCAGGTCATCATGTTGGCACCGTAGCAGCCGAAATCAATAATCGCGCCGCCGCCATTTTTCTTCGGATCTGTTAGCCAACTTAAAAATTCTTTACTAACACCGATTTCTTTCGGCCCCTGATGCCCGTCGTGAAATACCATCTTGCGTATGTCGCCAATGGCTTTATCGTTTTTGAACCGCGTGTAAGCTTCCTGATTGCTATCATACCAGGTGGTCTCATAGTTTGTGAGCAAATGGATATTATATTGTCTTGCCAGTTGAGCCATGCGTTCTGCATGTTTTACTGATACCGCTAGCGGCTTTTCTACCATTACAGATATTCCGAGTGGTGCTGCTACTTCAACTACAGCAAGATGATCTTCAATTGCGTTGAAGGCCAGCACTACGTCAGGCTTTCTGACCTTCAATAGATCAGTGAGGTTAGTGAAGAACACAGAATCGGGTAACTTTGCACGTTCTTTGAAACGTTTTACCAGAACTTGATTTTCTTCAGCGATTCCAATAATATTCACTTCTCCTTTGGCATAACTATTCATGATGAGGTTAACGTGGTCATGACTTAAGCCGGCTAATACCACATTCAACTTAGCTTGGGCGTGAATGCTTAAACTCGTGGAGAAGGTGGCAATGGCAATAAGTCCGACTGAAAGGTATAATTTCTTAAAATTAATGTGTTGCATATGGAAGCTTTAAGGGTTTATAGTTGATTCAGCAATTTAGTTATTCCTATCGTAATAACAGGTTCATTTTTTTTTTCAAAATCCTTAAAAGGATTTGGATTCAATCTAAATAATAACAATATTTGCATATAAAATCAGGTAAATGCAGAAAACCAAATCACAAATTTCCCTACCAACCGCCCGTTTCGACGAAGTTTTTAGCACAGAAAAAGGTGCTATATACCAGTCAGATGAAGAAGTTTGCTGGTACGTGGATTTTGCTGGTAAGCTCGCCAAATTTGATTACCGAAATCTTTTAAAACTACAGAAGGCCGTTTATAAAATAGATATTGAAAACCTTCTTTTAAGTAGTGATAAGTCCCCAGATCTTGAAATTATTTTCATTTGTGCATGCGATCATTGCTACGTTTTGTCTTTAATAGAGATCATTTCATTAAAGGAATTGCTACAGGGTGCTTTCGTGATGCTTGAGCTTAACCATATCATTTTCGATAGGTTGCATCGCTTAGTTGGTTGATTAACTTAGAATTAGAATCTTTCCAATTTGTACTAATATTTACCATTGCTGTTTTATTGCACTATTTTTGATCTGTATTTACAGCGGTGTGCATCTTTTATACTTTGCACTGCATACCTTAAAAATAGTATTATGAAAGATATCATTCGCGCAAAGTGCCTAATCTCATCAGATATTGAAGCACTTATAAACCAACAAATAAAAAAGGAAGCTCATTCGTCAGCAATTTATCTTGCAATGGCTTCATGGTGTAACCAGAATGGTTTCGATTTCTCTTCTGATTATTTCTTCAAACAAGCAGAAGAAGAAAGAATGCACCAATTAAAATTCTACAAATATGTGTTAGACATGGGTGGTTCAGCGATCTCGCCAGATATTACTAATGTTAAACAAGAATATAATTCATTTCGTGAGGTTTTCGAGGAGGCTCTGGATCAGGAGATCAGTGTTACTCAATCCATTAAAAATATTGCTGCACGTTGCTACAAGGAGCAGGATTTCGTAACATTAGAGTTCTTGAACTGGTTTTTTAAAGAGCAAAGAGAAGAAGAGTACAAAGCTCGTCGTGCCTTGGAATTGTTTGACGTTATCGGAGAAGAAGGTACAGGAAGATGGGAAATTGACAAACACGTCAATAAAATCTCCTACCAAGAAGCTTAAGGTTTTCTAAACCTAAACTGAAGGTACATGCTGACAAACAGTAGGTACCTTTTTTTGTTGTATTGGTACGATGTCGAAGAAAGATAAAGATAAGAAGGATAAGGAAAAGAAGAAGAAAAAGAAGTGCTGCGAAAAGTACCTCAAAGGAAAAAGATGTAAAAACTGTCCGTTAGCCTAAGCTATAACACCTTCGGCACCGTGGCTCATAACTGTCCTTCTCTCCAAGTAGAATCTTGGCTTCGCTAGCTACCTTTCTGAAAGAATATGTCGCAGGGCTTCCACAGCGAACACAAACTGCATTTACTTTAGTTACCAATTCTGCTATGGCCATAAGTGCTGGAACAGGCCCAAATGGCTTACCAAGGAAATCCATATCTAAGCCTGCAACGATAACTCTGATCCCTTTTTGTGCAAGTTTATTACAAACCTCCGGAAGACCGTCATCAAAAAACTGTGCTTCGTCTATTCCAACTACCTGAGTGTCTGCTTTTAGTAATAAAATAGCGGATGAAGTATCAACCGGGACAGATTGAATTGAGTTAAGGTCATGAGAAACTACCGCATTTTCATCGTAACGTGTATCCGTTGTTGGCTTAAAAATTTCTATCTTCAGTTTAGCGATCTGTGCTCTTTTGATTCTACGCAATAATTCTTCCGTTTTCCCGGAAAACATCGAACCACAAATCACTTCGATACTGCCGCAAAACTCTCCTCGTCTGTAATTTTGTTCGCTAAATAACATGTGTGTGGGGTAGTAATTGTCCGCTAATATCAGAATTTTGCACTATTTTTGAGCTTCAAGTTACCAACATAAAGTCTCATTTATTTCGTTATATAACTATGGTGAACCACAATAACATCTTCAAAAAGATAGGATATATTTTAAACGAATTGCAGGACCAGTATCAGTTCCTTTCTGAAAACCCTGAGCAGCTTAGCGAACTTGAACTAGAGTTGTTTCTGGCCAATGCTAACTTTCTTTCAGATCATGTTCAGATCATTAAGAAGTTAACCATGAATCAGCCAGCAAAAGAACTACCTGAGGCTACTTCATTAGTAGAAGAAGTTGAGCCTTTTAAGGAGGAGCTATCTGAAGAGAATTCTGCACCGACTTTTGAGTTTGTATTAAGCGATAGATCTCCAGAAGAAACGGTAGACTTAGAAGAGGTTGTACAAGATAACCACCATGAAGAACAGGTGGACTATAATACGCAGGAAGCTGAAGACATTGAGGAATATGATAATGAAGTTACCTATGTTGAGGCATCTATTGATGAGGTGGCTCCGGAACCTTTTCTGTTTTACAAAGAGGTTCAACCCGTAGAACAAGATTCGTCAGTGTCGGCGCCTGTTTTGAAGGAAGATGATGTTAACGCCCAGGAAATTCCAAAGCAGACGCCTACTTTTAGTCTGGATAAGGTGGAAGAAAAGATAGTTCAGCCTTCTGCTACAGCACCTAAACCAACTTTAAATGATCTTCTCGCTGCCAGCAGTCAAAAGTCAAATAATTATAATGAAGAGAGTTCATTGGCGTCTGTCACAGACTTAAAAAATGCTGTAAATCTGAATGAGAAATTATTATATATAAAGGATCTTTTTAATGGATACAACCTTGCTTACTCAGAAGCTATCGATATCATCAATAAGCTCCCAGATCTGAAATCCGCTGATACTTTTCTTCAAAATAATTATGCCGTAAAGAACAACTGGCAGGCCAAGCAGTCGACGGTTGATAAATTTTATGAGCTATTGAGGCAACGCTTTCCTGAGGCTTAAATAAAACCCATTCGATTTGAATCCAACTTAAGAAAGATAAATAACAACACTGTAAAACTCCATAATGACGATCCTCCATAACTAATGAAGGGGAGGGGTATCCCTATAACTGGAACGATTCCTATCGCCATCCCTATGTTGATGAACACGTGGAAGAACAGAATGCAAGCCACACAATAGCCATAAACCCTTGAAAAACTGGATCGCTGTCGTTCAGCGAGATTAATAAGTCGCAAAAGCAAGAAAATATATAGTCCGATAACAACGGAACATCCTATGAAGCCCCATTCTTCACCAATGGTAGAAAAGATGAAATCTGTACTTTGTGCTGGAACGTATCCATATTTTGTTTGTGTACCTTCAAGGAAACCTCGCCCCGTAAGCTGGCCAGATCCAATGGCTATTTTGGACTGGATTACATTGTAGCCAACTCCCTTGGGATCCATCTTAAGGCCAAGTATCAATTCGATCCTTGTCCGTTGGTGTGGTTTTAATATTTTTTCGTAGGTGAGTTTAACAAAGAAAAGATAGGCAATAGCTACAACCGTTACCAATATCGCAGAAAACATGATTTTCTGCTTTCTTTTGTTTTGGTAGACAAAGAAACCTCCTATAGCAAGTATGATAGGAATCAATATTTGCATCGGCACTAAGAAATCTGCTACAAAAAGCACGATCATCCCTAAAAAAATCAGGAGGAAATAGCCTGATAAACCCTCCCTGTACATTGGGAACATAAACGCCAGAAATACCAATGCTGAGCCCGCATCTGGCTGAAGTAGGATAAGCGTTAATGGTAAGCCGATGATAGCTGCAGCAGTAGCTATTGATTTAATATCTCTAAATTTCGGGTTAAAGTTACTGATGTATCTGGCTAGCAGCAGGGAGGTGCCAAACTTAGCAAATTCAGAAGGTTGGAGTCGGAAGCCCCCACCAATAGAAATCCAGGCCTGATTTCCGGCAACTCGTGTGCCGATCAACAAAACCGCGATGAGCAGCAAAACCGTTATCCCATAGATTATCGGTGAAAATACACTGAAGAACTTTGCATCTACTAACAATATAGAAAAACCCAGTACTAATCCTGCAAGGATATAGATAAGCTGCTTGCCATAACTACTTGTGAAGCTAAAAGCGGCAGATTCAGACGCATTAAATACAGATGCGTAAATATTTACAAATCCTACGGCGCAAAGCGCCATAAAGATGAGGATACTTATCCAATCCACATTGAAAAAGAAGCGACTACCTTGTTGCTTGATCATTTAAAAGTTTTATTGTTTTCGAAGTATCTGTTGCTTTTGGTTTTAATTTAAATTTGGGCTTTGGAGGCTCTGGCAAAACTATTTGTTTTTTCATCCATTCAACCTGTGCTAATTTGTTGTTTGCCACACTATCCTTCAAGTATTTTTCGGTTATATAACTTGCAATGGGCGCAGCATAAGCACTTCCAAAACCTGCATTTTCCACAATAACAGCGATAGCAATCTTTGGGTTGTCTCTGGGTGCAAAGCCAATAAATACAGAGTGGTTCTTACCGCGCGGATTTTGCACAGTGCCTGTTTTGCCACACATGATAATATTGTCAATACGGGATCCAATCGCAGTTCCCCAGGGTGAGTTTACCGCTTCCTGCATTCCATCGATCACGGGATCGAAATGCTTAGCGTCAATGCCAACATAATGTTTCTGTGTATACTCTTTTTTAATCTCCCTATCTCTTCCAATCGCCTTTACTAAATGAGGCTTAACATAATATCCTTTGTTCGCAATTATTGCCATAATATTCGCAATCTGTAATGGTGTCGCATCCATCTCCCCCTGTCCAATAGCCAGAGAGATCACCGTTGAGTAACCCCAATATTTACTGTACTTTCCCGAATAATAAGAAGCATCGTAAAATCTTCCCGTGCGTTCACCTGGCAAATCTATACCTAAGGTATCACCAAGGCCAAATTTAGATACCATTCGATGCCAGTCATCATAGGCAACCTTTTGATTTTTATATTTTTTTTGTGTAATCAACTTTTGAAAAACATAACAGGCATAGGTATTACACGACCGTGCTAATCCTCTTCGCAGTGCGATGTTACCATCTATGTGTTCACATTTTACAGTGTGGTTGCCAGCTTTGAAATACCCGGGACAATTAAACGTGGTGTTGGGATCAATAACTCCTTCTTGTAAACCTATCAATGCGTCTAAAGGCTTAAAAGCTGATCCGGGGGAGTAGTACCCTTGAATCGGCCTAACATTAAAAACACGGTTTGGATTCTTGAGTAAGTCCATGTAATTGTTGCCTTGTGAGCGACCAACCATTAAATTTGGGTCATAACCAGGACTGCTAACAAAGGCTAGAATCTCGCCAGTCTTCGGCTCAATAGCTACAATACTTCCTATTTTGTTTTGCATCAGCTCCTCGCCCAGTTTCTGTAAACGAATGTCTAGCGAAGAAATTAACTGCTCCCCAGAAACGGCAGAAGTATCCAGTCTTCCTTCAGCATAACTGCCTTTAGGTACATTGTGAACGTCATATAACAATTTAGCTACACCTTTTACCCCTCTTAACGATTGCTCATAAGCCTTTTCTACCCCCGACCTTCCAATATAGTCACCCGATTTATAATAACCATCGTACTTCTCTATCTCCTTTGGCGTAACCTCTTTGATGTAGCCTAGAAACTGGCCTGCAATGCTATCAGGATATTGCCTTATTGTTCTGCTTTGCACAAAAAATCCTGGAAAACGTGCGAGTTGTTCAGAGAGGCTTTGGTATATCTCGACCGACAGCTGTTTTTCAATCGCCTTTGGCTGGAACCTGGATATACGACGTGCTGTTTTAAAGTTTTTTATAAATTTAGCAGTATCAACACTTATTATTCGGCAAAGTTCCACTGTGTCAAATGGCTTTACATCATTAGGTATTGCCATTAAATCATATACCAATTCATTTCGAACAAGAACTTTCTCATTTCGATCCAAGATGACCCCCCTGGCCGGATAGGTATAGATCCGTCTTAAAACATTATTTTCTGCGGAAAGGAAATACTTATCACTGAAGACCTGAATATAAAAGAGCGTTCCGAGTAGGATTAGGCTGACTACAATAAATAATCCCTGAACAATATACTTCCTGTTAAATAAGTTATCCATTAACGCGCTTTCCTGCTGTAAAATATGAATTCAATTAGTATCAGCAAAAATAGTGTAAATACACTACTTAACAAGCACCGTACTAGGGTGTAGGAGAATTCAGTTATTCTAAAGGTTTCTAAAAAGAAAAGCACCAAGTGATGTGCAAAAGTGCAAAGTGTGGCATAGAGTAAAAACCACTTAAAACCCATATTTCCTAGGGTAGGCTCAGGCTCGTCAAAGTTATCCCTGCTTACGGAAACTGAGATAAACAGAATCCTAACAAAAACTAACGTAACGCAGGCCGCTGTATGTACACCAAGGGTATCGTAAAAAGCATCCATTGTTAAGCCTGTAATGAAGGCAATTAAATAAAGGAGCAGGTTAGGGGTGCTAAATGGTAGTAAAAGCAAAAATAGGATGTAAACGAATGGATTAGCAAGATTATAGTAGTTCAGATTCCTTAATAATAGGATCTGAAATAGGAGTACAATAAACCACCTTAGAATATTTACGATTACTAGCCTACTGTTCATTTTGTATTTTTGCTTCTATTTCCTTTTGTTCAGCTGCAAACTTATCTTTAATTACATAAACGTATTGTAATGTGCTAAAATCGTTTATCAGGCTAATTTCGATCAGTTTAAAGTTATCGCCCTTAGAGACTCCTGTATTTGTCACTTTACCAACTGGAATTCCTGCCGGAAAAGACGAAAAGTTTGAGGTGACGACCGTATCTCCAAGTTGTAGTTTGAAATGGTTCGGGACATCTTTAATGTAAGCTTTTCGGTAGTCAAGATTCCCTTCACCCCAGATTAAAGAGCCTACGGCATTATTTTTCTTTACATTCACGCTAATAAATGTAGCTTTATGAAGAAGTGACCTGATGGTGGCAAAATGCTCAGAAACATCCATTATATAACCGACAATCCCACTTCCAGGTGATATAACCGGCATACCGGCGACGATTCCATCTAGTGTTCCCTTGTTAATTGTGATCACGTTGTTGCGTAAGGTGATGGAGTTTTTAACTACCCTGGCCGAAAGATAGGTGAATTGAGGTACACCCAAAGTATCCTTTACGATTACATCTTTAGCAGTATCAATATTTTGCAGTTGCAGGATGTTTGTTTTAAGTTTTGCATTCTCTCTGGCTAAACTATCATTAACCATTCCTAAACTCATGTATCGTTTTAAGACGTTAAGATTTGTATAAACTTCTCCCACAACCTTATTGGTGCTGTTAACAGTTACACTCCTTTGGTATGCGTTGTTTTTGACGGTGAGAAAAAGCCCTATGGTAAAGAAAATAATAAAAAAGAAGAATGCGTTGTATCTGCTTAAAAAAATCCAAAGGTTACGCATAGTGTGTTGGTATATTGTATTTTTCCTTTAAGCAGTTTTGGTTTTTGTTTTGAGCTCCTGATATCAGTTGTTTTCTGTCTGCGTCATGTTTTTGTATTGCTGATTTGTGCTCACGTTCTCCATAATTTATTTCAGGACCTTGGCCCAGAGCTCCTGAAATAAATTCAAGATGACGAGTGGTTCTGCTGCCGTATAAGGTTAATCCGCTTCTACTGCATTAAAAATTTAAAGGTTCCAATGTTCTTCAAAGCAATCCCAGTTCCTCTTACTACTGCACGAAGTGGATCCTCAGCCACATGAACAGGAAGTTTAGTTTTCGCAGCAACACGTTTATCCAGTCCTCTAAGCAATGCACCGCCACCAGTCAAATAAATACCTGTTTGATATATATCTGCAGAAAGCTCTGGAGGAGTGATCTCTAAAGCTTTCAAAATCGCCTCCTCTATTTTAGAAATTGATTTATCTAAGCAATGTGCAATCTCCGTGTAAGACACCGTAATTTGTTTAGGAACACCTGTCATCAGGTCTCTTCCTTGCACAGCGAAATCCGCAGGTGGGTCAGTCAGTTCAGGCAATGCCGCTCCTACTTCAATCTTGATTTTCTCCGCTGTCCGATCGCCAATCATGATGTTATGTTGTCTACGGATATAATTTACAATGTCTGAGTCAAAGTTATCTCCCGCAACACGGATGGACTGGTCGCACACGATACCTGACAATGCGATTACAGCGATCTCGGTAGTTCCACCGCCAATATCGATAATCATATTGCCCATTGGTTCTTCAACGTCAATCCCAATACCTACAGCTGCGGCCATTGGCTCATGAATAAGATAAACTTCTTTAGCGCCAGCGATCTCTGCAGAGTCACGTACCGCACGTTTTTCCACTTCAGTAATTCCCGAAGGAATACAGATCACCATTCTTAAAGAAGGGAACATCCAACCTTTTCCGCCATTAAGCATCCGGATCATTCCTTTAATCATCGCTTCAGCCGCATTAAAATCTGCGATTACCCCATCTTTCAAAGGCCTAACCGTACGAATATTATCATGCGTTTTACCTTCCATTTGCATGGCTTGTCTACCTATAGCTATGATCTTGTTTGTTTGTCTGTCAAAAGCAACAATTGATGGCTCATCAACTACAACTTTGTCATTATGAATAATCAGGGTATTTGCTGTACCTAAATCGATAGCAACTTCCTGTGTGAACCAATTAAATAAACCCATTTATAGGTGATATTTTAAGTATTTAAAATCCTGTGTACTATAGTAATGTAAAACTACAGCTTTTTATTGTATTCGGCTGTAAATAATTAGTGTTTAAAATGTCTGATACCAGTGGTTACCATAGCAATTCCTTTTTCATTTGCCATGTTTATAGAATCAGCATCTTTTATTGATCCACCTGGCTGTAAAACTGCTTTTATTCCTACTTCGGCGGCTATTTCAACACAATCTGGGAAAGGGAAAAAAGCATCAGAAGCCATTACAGATCCATTAAGATTGAACTTGAATGCATTAGCTTTGACGATTGCCTGCTTAAGCGCGTCAACCCTGGAAGTTTGTCCAACTCCACTAGCTAATAATTGGTCATTCTTAACGAAAACGATTGTGTTCGACTTGGTATGCTTAACGATTTTATTCGCAAAATGCAGGTCTTTTAACTCCTGTTCAGTTGGTGCAATTGTAGTAACTGACGTCATCTGATCCGGACCTTCAATAATCAAGTCTTTGTCTTGCTCTATAACACCATTCAGCAACGTTTTGAATTGCTTTTTGCTTAATTCAACATCCTTTCTTTGTAATATTACTCTATTTTTCTTCGCACGGAACAGCTCTATAGCTTCAGATTGATAAGATGGTGCAATTAATACCTCAAAAAACAGTTTATTGATTTCAATGGCAGTTGCAAGATCCACCTCTCTGTTGGCGATTAAAACACCACCGAATGCCGAAACTGGGTCACAGGCAAGCGCTACATTCCAGGCCTCTAATATGCTTGGTTTTGAGGCAACGCCACAGGCATTTGTGTGCTTCAAAATTGCAAAAGTTGGCTCCTGGAACTCATCGATCAAGGCAACGGCCGCATCCACATCTACCAAATTGTTGTAAGAAAGCTCTTTACCGTTCAGTTTGGTGAACATCTCATCTAAATCTCCGTAGAAAATGCCTTTTTGATGAGGATTTTCGCCATATCTTAAAGTTTGCGACGAGCTAATGCTTTGTTTGAAAACCGTAAGCGGTTCGTCTGTGTTGAAATAGTTGAATATTGCGGTGTCATAGTTTGAAGAAGTATGAAACGCAGTTTTAGCAAAAGCTTTGCGTTGAGCAATGGTTGTCTCTCCATTCTGGCTGCTCAATTGTTCTACTAAAGTAGAATAGTCATCTTTCGAGGAAATGATTACTACATCGTTAAAGTTTTTAGCTGCCGCGCGGATCAATGAGATACCACCGATGTCAATCTTCTCAATGATTTCATCATCAGTACCACCTGATCTAATGGTTTCCTCGAAGGGGTATAAGTCCACAATTACCAAGTCGATTTCAGGGATTTCGTATTCTGCAATCTGATCCTTATCAGAAGAAAGACCTCTGCGATTCAAAATACCACCAAAAACTTTAGGATGCAACGTTTTGACCCTACCACCGAGAATGGATGGGTATCCCGTTAGGTCTTCGACGGCCGTAACAGGCAGGTTCAAATCTTTTATAAACTGTTCTGTACCACCTGTAGAAAAAAGTTGAACTCCTTGCGCTGCAAGTAGGCGAACTAAGGGCTCCAGGCCGTCTTTATAATAAACTGAAATTAAAGCGTTTTTGATCTTAATTGATTGGCTCATCCGAGAAAAAATTTGAGCCGCAAAAGTAGTTATTTTTTTATCTTTTTTACAATGCTTTCTATTACTCTTGGGTAATGAAGGTGCTCCAACTGCTGGCCTTTAAACTTGATCATTTCCAAATTGTCTTCCTTTTCTATCCTATATTTTGCCTGATGAATAAACTCGCCTTCGTCGTAGTTTTCGTCTACATAATGGATTGTAATCCCTCCCTCTGTTTCTTTTGCATCCATCACGGCCTGATGAACAAAATCTCCATACATCCCTTTGCCGCCAAATTTAGGAAGGATGGCTGGGTGGATGTTAATTATTCTCCCAGGATACTCAGAGATAAGATTCTTCGGAATCAGCCATAAAAAGCCTGCTAGCACAATTAGATCGATGTCAAGGTTTTTTAACAGGTCGATAATGTTGTCGGTGTTGTAAAATTCATTCCTGTCGAAGATGTGACTAGGGATCTCAAAGTTATCTGCCCGCTGTAAAACGTAAGCATCAGAATTATTTGTGAGCACCAATGAAATTTCCGCATCAGGACTGCGCTTAAAATATTCCATCAGTTTCTGTGCATTCGATCCTGATCCGGAAGCAAATATGGCGATACGTATTTTCATTAAGCTAAAGATTTCTTAGATGTGCTTCAAAAATAACATTTTATGTTTTTAATGAAAGGTCTTTGCGTCTTTTTGTGGAGGATAGTGAATTTTTATAAAAGGCACCGTCATTAAATACTGTAAGATCAAGTACAGATTGCCAGATTTGTACAACCCATTAATAATTACTTTAATATTGATGAAAAATATTTGCCGAATGCTTTTGTAATTTAAAAACATTAATTCTATATTTGCAGTCCGAAAAAAGCAGAAGGAAAGGGCTTGACCCTGACTATAAAATATTATAATAATAAAAAATGGCAAATCATAAATCTTCACTTAAAAGAATCAGAGCAAACGCAACTAAACGTTTACGTAATAGATATCAAGCAAAAACTACTCGTACGTTTATAAAAAGACTGCGTTCTGCTGAAGATAAAAAAACTGGTCTTGAGTTACTTCCAAAAGTAGTTTCAATGTTAGACCGTTTAGCTAAGAAAAGTGTTATCCACAAAAATAAAGCAGCAAACAATAAATCAAAGCTGACTAAGTTTGTTAATAACTTAAAATAAGTAGAGCTTTATAAAATATTGAAACGTCATGTGCATCGCACATGACGTTTTTTTTTGCCTAAAGTTCAGCGGAAGTTTCCCATATGAATGCATATGATCAAAAACTAGGAATAAAACTATGGGCAGAAGCAGATCGGCCCCGCGAAAAAATGTTGCTGAACGGCCGTCGTCACCTTACAGATGCTGAACTTATTGCCATCCTTATAGGATCAGGGAGTAGAAATGAATCTGCAGTGGACCTCAGCAAAAGAATTTTATCTTTTTACGATAACGACCTGGACAGCCTGGGTAAAGCTTCGATTGTAGACCTCTCAAAATTTAAGGGCATTGGCGAGGCTAAAGCCATAAGCGTTGTAGCAGGTTTGGAACTCGGTCGTCGCCGGAAAGAGCTGGGTAATGCTAATGAAGCGCAGAAGATCACATCTTCAAGAGATGCTTTTAATATTCTTTTTCCGGTTTTCTCCGACCTCAACCACGAGGAATTTTGGATTTTAATTCTCAATCGTGCAAACTGCGTGGTCAGCAAGCAACTGATCAGCAAAGGAGGTATGGCAGGTACAGTAGCAGATCCGAAAATTATCTTCAAGGTTTCCCTGGAGCAGAACGGCGCCTGTATCATACTCGCACACAACCACCCTTCAGGCAATCTTAAACCAAGTCAGCAGGATATAGCCATCACCAAAAAACTGGTTGAGGCAGGCAAAATGTTGGATCTACTGGTACTAGACCACCTGATTTTCAGCAATAACTTATTTTATAGCTTCGGCGATGAGGGTTTAATATAATAAGAGGATAAAATAATATCTTTGCGGTTTCAAACGGATATCATAAAATGAAGATTTCATACAATTGGCTTAAGAAATTTATTAAAACTGATAAAACACCACAAGAACTTTCATTGATCCTTACTGATATAGGTTTGGAGGTGGAATTATTGGAAACAGTACAGCCTGTTGTAGGGGGGTTAGAAGGTTTGGTCGTTGGACATGTCCTTACTTGTGTTCAGCATCCAAATGCTGATCGCTTGCATGTAACTACAGTTGATGTTGCTGGTGATGTGCCTTTGCAGATTGTATGTGGTGCACCTAATGTAGCTAAGGGACAAAAAGTTATTGTTGCCGTTGTGGGTACTATAGTTCATCCCAATGAGGGGGAGCCGTTTAAAATTAATAAGTCAAAAATTAGAGGCGAAGCTTCTGAGGGAATGATCTGTGCCGAAGATGAAATTGGTTTAGGGACCTCTCATGCAGGTATTATGGTACTACCTGAAGATACTCAAATTGGAATTCCTGCAAAACAATATTTTAAACTCGAAGATGATTATTTGTACGAGATTGGATTAACCCCAAACAGAGCCGATGCAGCTTCGCATTTGGGAGTTGCCAGAGATTTAGCAGCTTATTTCCGCACGCAAATCCAATTGCCTGATATTTCCCTATTTCAAGCTCCTGAAATTGCAGACCTAGTTAAGGTAGAAGTAGAAGATACGGTGGCTTGTCCACGCTACAGCAGCTTGTCCATCACTGGCGTAACAGTTGCTCCATCGCCAGAGTGGTTACAGGATAAATTGAAAGTTATTGGGATCAGGCCAGTTAACAATATTGTCGACATCACCAATTATGTTTTGCATGACCTTGGTCAGCCGCTTCATGCCTTTGACGCAGATCGTATAAAAGGTAATGTGATAAAAGTTAAAAAGTGTGCTGAAGGTACTCCGTTCATTACGCTTGATGGGGTGGAAAGAAAACTGTCTGCAGATGACCTAATGATTTGTGATGAAGAAAAGCCCTTGTGTATTGCCGGAGTTTTTGGAGGTCAGGGATCGGGAGTTTCAGGAAGTACTATTAATGTATTTTTGGAAAGTGCTTATTTCAATTCCGTATCCGTTAGGAAGACCTCAAAGCGTTTTGCATTAAAGACTGACGCATCGTTCAGGTTTGAACGTGGCACTGATCCTGAGATCACAGTATACGCGCTAAAACGTGCAGCATTGTTAATTCAGGAAATTGCAGGTGGAACTATCGCATCAGCGGTTTCCGATATTTATCGGCAAGTAATCAAACCTTTCGATGTCGACGTAACCTACGCAAACATCAATAAATTGATAGGTGCTCAAATTCCGTCAGAGGAGATCAAATCGATTATCACCGCTTTAGGAATTACAGTTGCTGCGGAAACAACTGAAAGCCTGCAGTTAAAGGTGCCAACCTTTAAGGTTGACGTTACCCGTGAGTGCGACATTACTGAGGAGGTTTTGCGGATTTACGGTTATAACAATATTGAGATACCAAGCAAGATCAACGCATCACTATCTTATATAGCTAAGCCAAACAAAGAGCAAACTCAGCATTTTATTGCTGATATGCTCAGTGCAAATGGATACCTGGAGATTCTATGCAACTCATTGACTAAAGGTGCTTATTCTAAGAAACCTGAAGAGGCGGTGCAGATCCTTAACCCACTAAGTTCAGATTTAAATGTAATGCGGCAGGAATTATTGATGCCGGCTCTGGAAAGCGTTGCTTACAACATTAATAGAAAAAGCGCCGACATTAAGTTTTATGAGTTCGGTAAGACTTACCATCTGATCAATGAAAAATATGTAGAGCGACCACGTTTGCTATTGGTATTGTCGGGCGCGGCACAATCCGAGCAGTGGAATCAGAAGATTAGTCCGGTAAGCTTTTATAATTTAAAGTCTGCAGTCGACGCTGTTATCGGAAGGTTGGGCATCAGCAATTATCAATCTGAAGAGTTGAACGATGAGAACTTCGCTTTCGGCTTAAAATACTTTCGTGGCGACAAGGCAATCGTCTCATTTGGCGCGGTGACTGCTGCGGATAAGAAGAAAGCGGACATTGATAAAGACGTCTACTATGCAGATTTCGACTGGGCCTTGTTAATTGATATCGTTAGGAAGAACAAGATCATCAACAAAGAAATCCCTAAGTTTCCTGCGGTGAGAAGGGATTTGTCGATGTTAGTAAATACGGCTGTTACCTTTGATGACTTAAAAACCATTGCCTTTAAGACAGATAAGAAGCTGATCAGGAGCGTTCAGATATTTGATGTTTACGTAGGAGATAAGCTACCTGAGGGTAAGAAGTCGTACGCGCTGAACTTTACACTACAGGACGATGAGCAGACTTTGACAGACAAACAGATCGATTCTGTTATGCAAAAGATTATTTATAACTTAGCACAGACCGCTAAGGCAGAGATTAGAAAATAATTTTGTAGCTTTTAGTAAATAATTTTAAGAATAAATTCAATAACGAAGATGTCTTCCGTAGCCGGCCAGTTAGATTCAGTATTAAGTAAAACAGCTCGTCTAATTGAGCTCTGCAATGCTCTGCAAGAAGAAAATGACCTGTTGAAGTTGGAAAATGACTCTGTAAAAGTCGCGTTTGATGCTGCTAAAATCAAGACTAAGGATCTAGAAGAGAAGATGAGAGTTTTGAAGCTTGCTAAGAGTATTGAAGGAACAAGTGAAAAGTCTCTTGATATAAAGCAAAAAATTAACGAATTTGTGCGTGAAATTGATAAGTGTGTTGTATTGCTTAAGAAGTAAGGAATACCAGAAAGTGAAACAAAGCTAAGAAATGGGAGAAATCTCGATAAAAATAACTATTTCCGACCGTATCTATCCGTTAAAGGTAAATACGGAAGAGGAAGAAATTGTAAGGCGTGCAGCCAAGATTATTAATGAACGCATAAAGGACTATCAGGAGAATTATGCGGTCAGGGATAAGCAGGATTTGTTATCCATGGCAGTATTGCACTACGCGACGGCGGTACTACGGGTGGAGAATAAGGTTCAAAATCAGGATACCGAGGTGGCCGACAAGGTCGAGGAATTAGATAGTTTATTAAACGATTTTTTCTCCAAATAGGAGCGTTCTTTATAATTAGTAATAAAATAAACAAAGATATAGCCGCAGCTAGTTTTTGAGTTTCACTATTTTTAAAACTTAACACTTCAATATTTATAGGATTGAGAGGGTGTATTTCATTTACGTTCCGTACCTGAAAATGACTTAAATCCTAATTATAATTAGTTGAGGTTTTTAAAACGAGGGGCTTAGAAGTTAGTTGCGGTTTTTTTATAATAAGAATTTTTAACGTTAATGCATATTGCATGAATAGTTTTTTACATAAAATAGAATGGAAGTATTAG
Organism: Pedobacter sp.; assembly: GCA_014377665.1. Taxonomy (GTDB): domain Bacteria; phylum Bacteroidota; class Bacteroidia; order Sphingobacteriales; family Sphingobacteriaceae; genus Pedobacter. The sequence continues at coordinate 20,330 of JACMPF010000042.1, forward strand.
GGATAATAGGATATGTACTCGCCGGCTTAGTGATCGGTGTATTAATCGGCAGGTATCTGCTGCGCAGCCTGCTTAAGAAGCAAGAATCGGCAGTACAGAATAAAGTAAAAAAGATTCTTAAGGACGCAGAAAGTAATGCGGAGATCTTGAAAAAGGACAGGATGCTAGAAGCGAAAGAGAAGTTTCTTCAATTAAAATCAGAACACGATCAAGAAGTTACGACTAAGAATAACGCAATTAATCAACGTGAAAATACGTTAAAACAGAAAGAGCAATCCTTAAACTCTAAGCTTGAGAATGCTACACGTAAGGATCAGGAGATGGATAGCCATAGAAAGAATCTTGAAAAGCAGACAGAACTTGCTGTTAAAAAGCAGGAAGAAGTTGAGCTACTTAAAAACCAACACGTAAAGCAATTAGAGACTATCGCCGGTTTAAGCGCGGAGGAAGCAAAAAACCAACTTATTGAAAACATGAAGCAAGAAGCGCGCACTCAAGCGATGATCCAGGTAAAGGATATTGTTGATGAGGCGAAGCTCACTGCTACCAAAGAAGCTAAGAAGGTAGTCATTCAAACCATCCAGCGCACTGCGGTTGAAGCAGCGATTGAAAATACCGTGTCTGTTTTCCACATTGAGAGTGATGAAATTAAAGGTAGAGTAATTGGTAGAGAAGGCCGGAATATCCGTGCTTTAGAAGCTGCTACCGGAATCGAGATTATCGTTGATGACACTCCAGAAGCAATTATCTTATCTGGTTTTGATCCAGTAAGAAGAGAAATAGCACGTTTAGCATTACACCGCTTGGTTACGGATGGTAGGATTCACCCTGCACGTATTGAAGAGGTTGTTGCCAAAACAAAAAAGCAGATAGAAGATGAGATCGTAGAAATTGGTGAGCGTACGGTGATTGACCTTGGTATTCATGGTTTGCACCCTGAGTTGATCAGAATGGTTGGACGTATGCGTTACCGTTCTTCATACGGACAAAACTTGTTACATCACTCCCGTGAAGTAGCGAATTTCTGTGCAACCATGGCTGCAGAGCTGGGCTTAAATGCAAAAATGGCTAAGCGTGCAGGTCTGTTACATGATATAGGTAAAGTGCCTGATGATAATCCTGAATTGCCTCACGCAATATTAGGTATGCAGCTAGCTGAAAAATATAAGGAACATCCGGAGATTTGTAACGCCATTGGTGCTCACCACGATGAAATAGAAATGACTTCAATGATCTCTCCAATTATACAGGCCTGTGATGCTATTTCTGGCGCCCGTCCGGGTGCAAGACGTGAAGTCGTTGAGAGCTACATCAAACGTTTGAAAGAATTGGAAGAACTGGCATTGTCTTACCCTGGGGTAGAGAAAACATTCGCTATCCAGGCAGGTAGGGAGTTAAGGGTTATCGTTGAAAGCGAAAGAATTACTGACCAGCAGGCAGAGTTGCTTGCGGCAGATATTTCCAATAGAATACAAACGGAGATGACTTATCCTGGACAGATTAAAGTAACTGTGATCAGGGAGACCAGATCTGTTGCTTTTGCTAAGTAACATGTCAATATTATATAGGGAAGCGACGGATTAATCTGTCGCTTTTTATTTTTACAGAATAACACCAAATGCACATGAAAACGATTGAGAGAACTGAAGTGGATATCCTGTTTGATAAATATGCAGAGAGTCATCAAAACCATATCAATGAAACCATTCACTGGATCTGTGTTCCTCTAATTGTTTTTAGTCTGCTGGGCATTGTCTGGGCAATACCATTTCCTCATCTTGAATTTCTTGGGAGGTATAACGGATTTCTTAACTGGGCATCCTTCTTAATCGCATTTTCATTGTATTATTATTTTACTTTGTCGCCAGTTTTGTCCTTCATGATGCTGTGGATAATCGGTTTGATGAGTTATGGCGTAGTACAGTTGGAGTATTGGCAAGCTGCCGGCGGACCGGCGCTGTGGCTGTCTAGCCTGGTGATTTTCGTGCTAGCTTGGTTAGGGCAGTTCATTGGACATAAAATTGAGGGGAAGAAGCCTTCATTTTTAGATGATGTTAAGTTTTTGTTAATTGGTCCAATCTGGTTATTGCACTTCATTTGCAAACGAGTGGGGTTAAAATATTAATTCCTCAGTCACTTAACATGAAATTAACATTGCGGTAAACAAATGGTAATTTACACCTAACATATCCCTAACACTGTGGTAATAACTTTGCTGAAAATTAATCAACAGCAAATTGAAATCACAATTGAATCTTAAGAAGGCGTTAACCACATTACTTTTTGTAATTCTAGGCGCAACAGTATTCGCACAAACAGGAAAAATTTCAGGAAAGGTATCCGACAAGAAAAGTGGAGAAACACTTATCGGGGTTACCGTTAAAATTAAAGGTACCACAAAAGGTATGGCCACAGACGTTGACGGTAAGTATTCACTTCCCGGATTGGCTGTTGGACAGTACACATTAGTGTTCCAATATGTTGGCTACAATGGTAAAGAGATCAGTGATGTAATCGTAACTGCCGGAAAAACCACTGTCTTTGACCTGGTATTAGATGAAGCAGGGGGTGAAAACCTAAGTGAGGTAGTAATCCAAGGTAGCTTTAAAAAAGAGAGTATTAATGCCTTGTACGCACAACAAAAAAATAGTGCTTCGATCTCAGATGGTATTTCATCGGAAGCTATTAGGCGCTCTCCAGATAGAAACACATCTGATGTATTGAAAAGAGTTAGTGGAGCCACAATTCAGGATAATAAGTTTGTAGTTATACGTGGACTAAGCGACCGTTACAACACAGCTTTGTTAGACGGTGCTTCATTGCCAAGTACAGAACCAAATAGAAAAGCCTTTTCATTCGACATCGTACCCTCAAATTTAGTAGATAACTTAATAATCAGCAAAACTGCCACACCTGACCTTCCGGGAGATTTTACAGGTGGTGCTGTTCAAATTCAAACAAAAGATATCCCAGAACAGAACTTTATTAGTTTCGGTGTCGGTACTGGATATAACTCGGTTGCTACTTTCAACAATTTTCAAAGCGGACCAAGGACTGCCGGCGATTTTTTAGGATATAGTGATGGAAAAAGAAATCTTGCTGATAATTTTCCTACACGTAATAAAATCGTAGCTGGAACAGTAACTCCTTCTCAACAAATTGCGGCTCTTAAGACATTACCTCAAGATTGGAACATCTACAATAATAGCGCTTTGCCAACCCAAAATTATCAATTTACAATTGGTAGAGTAAAGGATTTGAGCGATAACAAAAAGTTTGGTGCCATTGCATCCTTAACCTATCGTAACTCTCAGACGGTGAATAAGGATCTGTATAGAAATTATAATACTTACGACTATATCGACAATCAATACAAGTTCTCAACCAATGTTGGTGCATTAGCTAACTTTGCATACAATTATGGTGGTAGTAAGATCACATTCAAAAATATATACAATAAAAGTCTTGACGACCAGTACTTATATCGTGAAGGAACTTACTCCCAAAATAACGATCTCAGATACTATGCCTTCGATCTTATGGAGAAATCCTTGTTGAAGTCTACTTTAGAAGGTACCCATAAATTGGGAGATAATAATGCAAAGATCAATTGGTCTGCTGCCTACAGTAATATCAAAAATGACCAGCCTGACCAGAGGAAAATTAGTTACAACAGACAGATTTCAAGTGGTCCTGATGCACCGTTTACGGCAGCTATATTTAACCAAGGTAAAGAAAACGCAAGGTTAACCACTAAATTAAATGAAGATATATTTTCTGGAAGTGTGAACTATACACTGCCACTTAACATGTTCCAGAAAGCATCTACATTCAAAGTGGGCGCTAATTCACAATACCGTGTAAGAGATTTTTATTCAAGATTCATTACACTTTCTCTTGACCCTACAAAGGTTGCAGACTTTGAAGCTATTTCACAAAGACCGGTTCAAACATTATTTTCTCAAACATTAATTAATAGAGGTGTTTATCAATTAGGTGACTTAGCGCTTCCATCAGATACTTATAATGGTACTTCATTCATCAATGCTGCTTATGCCATGTTGGATAACAAACTTGGTGAAAAATTCAGAGTTGTTTGGGGAGTAAGAGCAGAACAATTCAATTTAGATCTTAAAACCGCAGATGCCACACTTGCGCCGATCGTTAGAGACGAATTGAAAGTGTTGCCATCAGTTAACTTCACTTACAGTTTAACTGAAAAAAGTAATCTGAGAGCTTCATATTACAGAAGTTTGGCTAGACCTGAATTTAGAGAGCTAGCACCCTCATCATACTATGACTATGAGTTTTCTTCATCTTATTCAGGAAATCCCAACCTAAAAACAACAGATGTAGATAATTTAGATATCAGATATGAAATCTATCCAGAAGCTGGGCAAATCCTTTCCGTATCAGGTTTCTATAAAAGATTTAAGAATGCAATTGAAGGAGTATTGAATGACGAACAATCTCTGCCGAACACATCCTATTTCAATTCTGAAAATGCAAACGTATATGGTGTCGAATTAGAGTTGCGTAAATCACTCGACTTTTTAGGGGAATCCACTTTCTTAAAAAGCACCTCCATTTATTCCAATGTCACCCTTGTTAAGTCTGTTGTGACCAATCCAACAGATAGACCATATATCGATAAAAAAAGGCCAATGGTTGGTCAGGCTCCTTACGTAGTAAATGCAGGGATACAGTCTGCATTCCTGGAAAACAAATTGTCATTCAATGCCTTATATAATCGCATTGGACGTAGAATCAACAAAGCGTCAGGAATTTTATTCCCTAGTATTTGGGAAGCTCCACGTGACGTAGTTGATCTTCAAATAGGTTATAAAGTGTTGAAAAGTAAAGGAGAAGTTAAATTTAATGCAGGCGATATTCTGAACAACAATATCCTTTTCTACTGGGATCGTGATAACAGTAAAAACTACAACGCAAATTCTTCCGATGAAACTATAAGTAGATACAAACCTGGCAGTAATTACAGCTTGTCGTTCTCTTACACGTTTTAGTGTTAAGTAGATGTTAACATTACCACCAAACAGACAACACACAATTAATACATAGGTAATACTGGCTTAAACTAGCAGTCCGATATTTGCAATACAAAAAACGATTAAGAATCATTAAAACAATAAAATGAGAAACAAACTATTAGTATTCGCTTTAGCACTTGTAATTGGTGTTACTGGATGTTCAAAAAATCCTTCTGTAGTTGAAGAACCAGAAGGTCCTACTTCAGGTGTGGTGGAAGTATCAGCAGATATCACTGCAAATACAAACTGGACTGCAGATAAAATCTATCTATTGAAAGGAAATATCTTTGTAACTAACAATGCTACTTTGACTATTGCTCCGGGTACTATTATCAAAGGTGATAAAGCTACTAAGGGTGCATTAATTATCTCTCGCGGATCCAAAATCAATGCAACAGGTACATTAGACAAACCAATTGTATTTACTTCATCGCAAGCATCAGGTGCGCGTACTCCAGGTGATTGGGGTGGTTTGATCATCTTAGGTAAAGCGGTGTCTAATAATGGTACATCAGCTAACGTTGAAGGTATCCCGGCTTCCTTAGGAGAAAAGACTTTATATGGTGGTACTGACAATGCAGACAATTCAGGCGTATTAACTTATGTACGTATTGAATTCGCTGGTATTCCATTGTTGCCAGATGTTGAAATCAACGGATTAACACTTGGTGGTGTAGGTTCAGGAACTGTTATTGATTATGTTGAAGTTTACCGTTCTGGTGATGATGCTTTTGAATTCTTCGGAGGATCTGTAAATGCAAAACACTTATTGGCGATTGGATCTGTTGATGATGATTTCGATACTGACAATGGTTACTCTGGTAGAGTCCAGTTTGCATTGGCTCAACGTGCACAGGTTGTAGCAGATGTTAGTGGTTCAAATGGTTTTGAATCTGATAATAACTCTGCTGGTTCTGCTGTAACTCCAATTACTTCTGCAGTGTTTAGTAACATGACAATCGTTGGTCCACAACTTACTGCTACTTCTACAAGTGGTGTAAACGCAAACTTTCAACATGGTGTTCAAATTCGTAGAAACTCATCTATGAGTCTATTCAACTCGATTATAGGAAATTATCCAGAAGGTATTTTTATTGATGATGCGCTACCAGCAACTGGAAACAACTCATCAGCTAATTTTCTTTCTGGCGCTTTAGCGATTAAAGGCAACCTAATCTACGGTTCAAATACAAAATCAAACGAAATTAAAGCATCTTCAGTAGCTACCAAAGCACTGCTTGAAACAACTTTAAGAGCAGAAAACTCATTTGTTGCTGGTTCATCTATCACTGAATTGTTAACTGATCCATTGAAATATGGCTTAGATTTCAAAGCTACTGGTAATGCTAACGCAGGTACACCAGACTTTACTATAAAATCTGGATCAGTTGCTGCAACTGGTGCTGCATTTACTAATGCCAAATTAACTTCTGGTTTTGAAGTTGTACTTTATAAAGGTGCTTTTGGAACTACTAACTGGGCTGCTGGATGGGCACATTTTGATCCACAAGTATTGCCTTACACTACTCCTGGTGCTGTAAAATAATATCTAAAAACTAAAATATAGTAACCCTTGAAAAGGCCCTGATCATTGATCGGGGCCTTTTCTTTGCCTAAAGCTTTCCCCTAAAAAAGAGTTAACATATTCATAATATATCAACTGTAGCAGTTTGCTTTCAAAACGCGTAACTGTGTTAAATAGATTCCATGAAAACTTTTACTCAAACATTTCTTCTAGTACTACTTCTAATCGTTGCCAGCTCTTGCACTAAGGATGACGGCTACATTGAAAATCTAGATGAACAAGGCTTAACTCAATGTCCCGAGAACTCAAACTGTAAATATGTATATACTAATCATGCTGATTTACCTAATCCATCCAGCTCGACTCCAAAGAATGGAAGTTATAGGGTGTTTTGGACTGAAATTAGTAGTAGGTTAATCACAAGATCGGTATTTATTAAAGCTCCTATGAAAGGGAATGCTTTTTCATTAACTGATAAGGACATTCAAGCTGGTAATGTAATGCTATTTAATATAAGCTGTCCTACTTGTTTCTCCAGTGTTGCAGCTTTTCAAATAAACGGAGGTTATATTAGAGGAAAAAAATTGAATTCAACTGCCTCGCAAAGTAGCGAAAAATGGTTGTTAGAAACTAAGCTGTTCTTGTCCGTAGAAAATACCAATATTAAAGATACGATCTCAATTAAGCAGTACTACAATTACAACCCATAACACGCAGTTTTCATTTCTCGTAGTCAAACTTAAGGGGTTGATAACTGTAAACCACCTGATACGTCAAATCTTTAAGCTTGGCACTTATCTTACCCATGCTGAGGTCATCCTTTTGAGGAGTAGGCTCACATAGAGAGTAAACTTTACCATTATACAGAATTGGATCCCC
>JACMPF010000243.1 GCA_014377665.1 Pedobacter sp.
AATGATCACTCCAAGGTCGACTAATAGCGCCTGCATAAGTGTCACTTTTAGGCCTAAAAACTTTAAAATGAAATAAAATTCCAGCGATCCTGCCAGCCAGTGCAGCAAGGCGAATAAACAAGAAAAAAGCAGTAATTTGCTGTGTAGGTGCATTGCTCTTTTAATGTCGGCCGTCAGCTCCTTCAGCTTGGCTAATAATGAGGATCTGTTCAATAAACCCAAAGGCAAAGCCCCCATTTTCATGGATTGGAAGTGGCTTGAGGCAGTTTCAGGATGCTGTATCAATAGCAGGCCAACTGTACTCGCCAGCAAGAACAACTGAGTTGAAATCATAATTAATCTGGCGAGAAGTAGGGAAAGCACCAGTGATTTTTTATTTATCTGATATTTGGCCAATAACAGCCCTTTCAAGGCATCCCCGCCAATCACGCTTGTTGGGTTAAACCATGCAACTGTTTCTCCAACATGACGAATAAGAAATAGACGTGTTAGAGATACTTTTTTAGCATTATTTCCCAAAGTATATTGCCAGCTCAACGTTCCTAAGACGTAGGCTATAAAGGTGATGAATATCAATAGATAAAATCTATAGCCTATCTGAATGATCAATGCCATAGCTTTTCTGAGGTCAGTGGCCTGAATAAATACCAGTAAAGAAGCCGCGATGCAAAGGGATATAGCTAGGAACAGGCCTTTTTTCATGCCTGATTTCCGAGAAATCTTTTTTCTTTGAGAAGAGACATTTGTTGGATTTCTTCAAAATATGTTCCTGCCAGTTGCTCCCAGCGTAGGGTGGAACTGTGCTCCAACCCTTCTGTAATGAATTGATTTTTCAACGGGATATCACCCAGTACCTGAGTGATCCTTCTAAAATAATCTTCCTCATCAAAAGGAGCGCATTTGAAGCCGTTCAAGCCCTGTGTTATAAAGTCTGCCGAGCCACCGCCAGCTGCGATTACACATGGCAATCCTGAAGCCATGGCTTCCAACACCACATTGCCATAGGTCTCAGATACCGAGGTGAAAAGAAATACGTCGGTACTCGCATACAGCATAGAGAGGGTTTCGTGATCAACCTTACCCGTAAAAATGGCATTTTTCATCTTTGCTTTGCAAGCTTTCAATGCTACCCCATCGCCGGCGATTAGAATATTAACCTTTAACACAGACTCTTGAATCCTATCGTAAATTCTGAAGAGTGTTTCCAGGTTCTTTTCCCAGACCAATCTGCTTGCAAAAAATATTGTCGGATAGTCGTTATCCGTCAATTTTTTGATAAACGACCGATCAGCTTTCTCTGGAGAAAATAATGTTGTATTGATTCCTCTTCGCCAAATACACATCCTCGACGCTTCGACACCCATCGTTTCTAGTTCCCGGCGAATGCTTTCTGCAGGAACATAAACTACATCGCAATGGTTGTAAAATGCCTTTTGCGTTCCTGCAATTGCCTGCTTTACTTTTCCGATAAGGAAGGGTGCATGTTTAAAGTAATAATCGATATAAGAGATGAAATGCGTGTGATAAATGGAGATGATAGGGATATGGTTTTTGTTTGCATAGTTAAGGGCAAAAGCGCCTAGTAGGGATGGCGTAGCAATATGCATAACGTCTGCCCCAAATTCAGCGAGTTTGTTCTTTAGTTTTTTTTTAGCCAACGCAGGAAGGGCCATCGTGTAATTGGTATTTATCGGCAAGTTGATAACCGGAATTTTTACACAATCATAACCCATAATCCGATCAGGACCAACGCCGCAGATAAATAGGAATTCAAACTGTTTGTGGTCAATTCTCTTGATTAGCTGAAACATGGTACGGGAAGCACCATCAAAATCTTCGATTAGTATTTCTGCAAAAAAAGCAACTTTAGTTCTTTTCATAAGGAAGATAAATAGTAGAGAATTACTATTCAAATAACCTGTTATGTTGTTGCCTTAGCATCTTTTTAACATTATTAAATTGTTATTTATAATATATACGCATTCTACTTAAAGATAAATGCGCTTACCTTGTAGTTGAAAAGAAAATTGGATGTATTGGTACGAAGACGAGGTAAAGCGATTAGAAGGAGATCGGCTCAAAGAGGGATATGAACCCGAGACTATATTTTATGGCAGCTCCTCCATTCGTTTGTGGGATCGTTTATATGAGGATTTCCCTACTAGAAGGGTAACTAATATCGGCTTCGGGGGATCCACTCTTGCTGCCTGTGTGTGGTTTTTTGAAAGAATCATGATGCATTACCAGCCTAAGGTATTGTTGGTTTATGCCGGTGATAATGACTTGGGAGATGGCAGGCATCCTGAAGAGATCTTTGTCTTCTTTCAGCAGCTAATGGTTAAGGTCGCGCTGAGGTTTGGCGACATACCATGTTATTTTATCTCCCTAAAGCCAAGCTTAACACGCTGGCACTTGGCTGATCAGTTTAGTTATACTAACAATTTGATCGAAAGTGAGATCATCAAATGCAACGGAAACTGGACGTTTATCAATATTTATAAATGCATGCTGGATAAGAATGGCATGCCTAACGGTAGGTATTATGAGCAAGACGGGTTGCATTTAAGTGCGGATGGCTATCTGTTATGGAAAGATATAATTCATTCTCACCTGGGCTAATCATTACGCATTAATAACATGACCTTAACATCTAAGCGTGATATTTCCACAATTAAGCTTTATGCATTATGAACAGGGAATACCATAAGTGGTTTAGCCACAGGCTTGACCGGGAAATGGAACTTTTGATATTTGGCCATAAAGGTCGTGCAGTCTTGTTCTTCCCAACGCGGATGGCCAGATTTTACGATTATGAGAACTGGGGGATTGTCAATGCGCTCCGCGAACAGATCAATCGTGGCGAACTACAACTGTTCTGCATCGATAGTGTTGACAGTGAGAGCTTTTACAATACAGCCGTTCATCCGGGTGTGAGAATCGCCAGGCATCTTCAGTATGAAGATTACATCATCAACGAAGTCATCCCATTAATCTACAACAAGAATGGAAGTGGATATATTGAAACTGCTGGCTGCAGTATGGGCGCTTACCACGCCATTAACCTTGCTATGAAATATCCATGGCTATTTAATAAAGCTGTCGGCATAAGCGGCAGGTACGACCTCACCAAGACCCTTGGCACTTTCAAAGACCTTCTGGATGGGCACCACGATAAAAATGTTTACTTTAATATGCCTGCGCAATACCTTCCCAATCTAAGCGATAGTTCATTGTTGAATGCCCTGCGTGGACTTGAGCTGATTTTAGTGATAGGAGAAACAGATCCGTTTTTCCAGTCAAACATGGAATTAAGGGATACGCTTCGGAGTAAAAATATTTCCAATCAATGCCATGTCTGGGGCAGTTATGCACATAAACCGCATTATTGGCGACAAATGTTACCATTATATTTATAGTCGTTTAGGTACTTTATGGAAAGAAGATCAGCATTTGAGCTCGGTGAACCATCTAAATTGCTAGATTTTTACCTCATGTGCAACAACAGTCGCTTAAAATATTTTATTGGCGCTAATATATTCGATCTCTTATTCTTTAAACATTTTATTCAACGCTTGCTGTACTTTAGAAACGTCACCTTCAATTGTCTTTTTAACCTTTATATCTTTCACTTCATTTAAATCACAGGTTATAAGGATGTTATCGGCATCATTAACTACTACAAGTTGAAACTTGTGATCGCCAAATTGAAATGATATGGTAAGCCCGTTAATTTGCTTGGAAATCGTTTTTACAAATTGATAACTGCTGCTTAAGGTATCGAAGCAGTCTTTTACTGCCTGAAATACGAAATCTGTTTCAATGCTTAAACCGTTCACTACAATGGTAGTAGATCGTAAAGCTCCGTATAATTCTATTTGTGATTCTGTGCCCTCCTGAATGTTTTGCAAAGGCTCTAAAAGATCTTCACTGTAAAGTATTTCTTTTTTGTCTGTGATCTGAATGGTGATATTGCTTGAGATATCTGTTACTTGTTCCAAATGAATCTGGTCATTACCATCTTTGATAACGGTTATATTTTCTGATTGCTTCTCTATTTTGGCATCCGCTATCGCAGATTTAATCTTTTCCGAAATATATGTTAAAACGTGATGTTGTTTGATCTCTGACATGGATGCAAAGTTATCATATAATTTTTTATTCTGCATTCATTTCCTTTTCTTCATTCTGGATTACTCTCAGTCTTTTTTTTGTAAGGCTGCTTCTGGAGGCTGGGAAATCCACTGTTTTTGTGCCGCTGAATGCGCTTTCTATCGCATCTGAAATTCTTTTGGAGCCAGGATAGAAAAATAAATTAATGTTAAGTGTAATTATTAG
>JACMPF010000244.1 GCA_014377665.1 Pedobacter sp.
GCAGCGGAGGGAAGTATCCAAATTAAAAAAGTAATTAAGGAAAGTTTCAATCCACCAACCTTATATGCTATACCAACAAGGGTTTGCGTAGAAGCAGGTCCGGGCAACACTTGGGCCAAGGCATTTATCTCTAATAGTTGTTCTTCGGAGATATAACGATTGGTTTTGACAAAATACCTTAATAACAGGGACAAATGAGCTTGTGCACCCCCAAAGGCAGTAAATGTAAAAAAACATACATCCCTCAAAAACAGCAGCTGTTTTTTGTTCAACATACAAATTAATCGTCTTCGTAATCTAATCCTGAGGCAGAGTTAAAAGCAGCCTGCAGTTCTGAAAACGCGTGCATATCATGTTTGGTTCTCGCTGCAATCATACCCTTTTGATATACTTCGATTGCTGCCTCTGGATTATTATTTTTTTCGTAAAGCTTACCCAAATGGTAATAGGTTCCAACATAATCCGGATGGACAGCAACCAGCTTTAAATAATAGGAAAAAGCCTCCTCAACATCATTTAAAGAATTGTATTCGGTAGCAAGTGCATACAATATGAAAGGATCATTTGGATCACTATCTAAAAATTCCAATAACTTGGCCAATCGGGTACTTTGCATTTTTTATCCCTGCTTTTTTAACTAGATTTGCATAAAGGCATCGGAGTCTTGAAGGCACCTAACCTATGAATAACCTTTTATATAAATATTAAACGTATGAAGATATTAGTTTGTATCAGTAATGTTCCCGACACAACGACAAAAATAACTTTTACCAACAATAATACACAATTCAATACTACCGGTGTACAATTTATAGTAAATCCCTATGACGAAATTGCGCTATCTAAAGCAATAGAATTATGTGAAGGCGGCAAAGGGACAGTAACTGTCATTAATGTGGGTGAAAGTCAAACGGACCCTACAATAAGAAAGGCATTGGCTATTGGCGCAGATGATGCAGTGAGAATCAATGCTGCCCCAAGGGATGCCTACTACGTCGCCTACCAAATTGCTGAATATGCGAAAACTCAAGATTTTGACATGATATTATGCGGACGTGAATCCATTGATTACAATGGCTCTCAAGTAGCGGCAATGATTGGTGAGTTTTTGGATATCCCCTCTATTTCTATCATCAAAAAACTTGAATATGATGGGTCAACCGCTACAATTGATAGGGAGATAGAAGGTGGTAAAGAGGTGATTTCTGTTACTGGTAAGTTCGTAGCGAGTTGCGCTGAAGGTACAGCAGAACCAAAAATCCCTAATATGAGAGGGATTATGTCTGCTAGAACTAAACCCTTGCAGGTTATTGAGGCGAAAGATATTGCTGAGGTAGCGAAAGTTCAACAGTTTGAAACTCCCCCTCCCCGTGGAGCAGTCAAATTAATTCCATCAGAAGATCCTTCAAAATTGATTGACCTTCTTCATCAGGAAGCAAAAGTTATTTAACATCATCTATTTCAAATCTTTAAAGAGACCGTATGTCAGTTTTAGTATATGTAGAACAAGTCGATGGTAAATTCAAGAAATCTGTATTTGAAGCAGTTTCTTACGCAAAAGCCATTGCAGATCACCAAAACACCAATTTAACTGCTGTTTCCATAGGGAATGTTGAAGACTCAGAATTAAAATCCTTAGGAAACTATGGAGCATCAAAAGTACTGAGTGTTTCCAATGAGCAGTTAAAAGATTTCATAAATCAGGCCTATGCATCCATTATCGCAGAAGCCGCCAAAGCCGAGTCCGCAAATATTGTTGTGTTGTCAAATTCATTTACAGGAAAAGGTCTTGCTCCAAGGGTTGCAGTTAAACTTCAAGCTGGATTAATTGATGGCGCCGTTGAGCTCCCTAATATTGAAGGAGGCAAATTCCTGGTTAAGAAAACAGCTTTCTCTGGTAAGGCATTTGCAATCACCGAACTATTATCTGAAAATAAAGTCATAGCATTGAATCCTAATGCTTTTGGAGTAAAAGAAAATGCGACTGATGCTAGTATAGAAATTTTTTCTCCGACCGTCAAATCAACAGATTTTAATGCCATTGTTAAAGAGATTGTTAGAGCGACAAACAAAGTGTCTTTGCCAGATGCAGAATTAGTCGTATCTGCTGGACGTGGTTTAAAAGGCCCTGAAAACTGGGGAATGATCGAAGAGCTTGCAAATCTTCTTGGCGCAGCCACAGCATGTTCAAAGCCAGTTTCCGATGCAGATTGGAGGCCTCACTCTGAACATGTTGGTCAGACTGGAATCGCTATCAGTCCCAATCTTTATATCGCAATAGGTATTTCCGGCGCAATACAACATTTAGCTGGAGTGAGCTCCTCAAAAGTCATTGTTGTAATCAATAAAGACCCGGAGGCTCCATTTTTCAAAGTAGCTGATTATGGTATTGTTGGAGACGCATTCGAAGTTGTCCCTAAGTTAATCGAAGCATTAAAATCCCACAAAGGGTAATATTAGTCGCTGTTCAAAACCTCTTTGAGCAGCGGCTCATCTCAATATGAAAAAAGTAAAACTTGACATTGTAGGCTTATCTTACAGCCAAACTCAATCTGGCGCTTACGCTTTAGTACTTGGCGAAGTGAACGGTAGAAGGCGCTTGCCAATCATCATTGGTGCATTTGAAGCTCAGGCTATCGCGATAGAGATTGAGCAAATGACGCCATCCAGACCATTAACCCATGATCTTTTCAAAACTTTAGCAGAAACTTACGAAATACAAATTCAGGAAGTACTGATTTATAACTTGGTTGAGGGGGTATTTTTTGCAAAATTGATTTGCAGCGATGGGAAAAATATAAAAGAAATCGATGCAAGAACGTCAGATGCCATTGCGCTGGCTGTCCGTTTTAAAGCTGCAATATACACCTACGAATTTATCCTCTCTTCCGCAGGAATTGTAATCGAAGGTAACGACCTATTATTTCTTGAGAACATAGATAACATCCCCAAAGAGCAAGGTTCTGAAGATATTACAACTTCTATCCCATCATCAGGTTATAATGAACTGAGCACTGAAGAACTTCAGCAGAAACTTCTGAATGCAATCACGGAAGAAGCATATGAAAAAGCTGCAAGGATACGTGATGAGATAAATAAAAGAAATAAATCCGAGTAAGATTTTTATTCGAAATAGTACTATATTCAGTTCTTACTTGCTAAAATCAAACTAGACTATTATTATGAGTGTAAAGTTTCGCCTGACCCTGATGAATTTCATGCAATTCTTTATATGGGGCTCATGGCTAATCACAATTGGCGTTTATTGGTTCCAAAATAAACAATGGTCAGGCGCAGAATTTGGAGTTATTTTCTCAACAATGGGTATTGCTTCGATATTTATGCCTGCAATTACGGGAATTATTTCAGATCGCTTCATTAATGCAGAGAAATTATACGGAACTATGCACATTCTTGGTGCAATTGTTTTATTTTGCTTACCTCTGGTTGACAATCCTACAACTTTCTTTTGGGTTATTCTGTTGAACATGATCTTTTACATGCCTACGCTCTCATTGTCAATAACGGTGGCTTATTCAGCACTTAAAAACGACAATAAGGATGTTGTAAAAGATTATCCTCCAATTAGAATTTGGGGAACTATCGGATTTATTGCTGCGTTGTGGGTGGTAAGCTTATCTGGAAATGAGGCTTCCTCTAACCAATTCTATATTGCTTCTGCTGTGTCATTAGCCTTGGGAATCTACTCATTTACTTTGCCAAAGTGCCCTCCTTTAGCAAACAAGATCCAAACAAAGACTTTTGTTGATGCCTTGGGCTTAAGGGCTTTTACGCTTTTCAAGCAAAAAAAATTCGCTGTTTTTTTCCTTTTCTCCATGTTCCTCGGTGCAGCATTGCAATTGACTAACGCCTATGGCGATACCTTTTTGCATGACTTTAAAAATATTCCGGCCTACGAAAATCTTCTTGCTGTAAAGTATCCTGCAATTATAATGTCTATCTCTCAGATTTCCGAAACGCTGTTCATTTTAGCAATCCCTTTCTTTCTTCGAAAATTTGGAATTAAGTATGTAATGCTCTTCAGTATGCTAGCTTGGGTATTAAGATTTGGTCTATTTGCTTTCGCGGATCCGGCAGGAGGCTTATGGATGATTATACTATCCTGCATTATTTATGGGATGGCGTTCGACTTCTTTAATATCTCAGGCTCCTTATTCGTAGAAACACAGATCGATCAAACCATGCGTGGAAGCGCTCAGGGATTATTCATGATGATGGTGAATGGATTCGGTGCGCTCTTTGGTAGCTTCGCCAGTGGATTAATTATTGAGAATTTTTTTACTTTCGCAGATCAAAGTAAAGATTGGCATAACATATGGCTAACCTTTTCAGCATATACTTTAGTTCTTGCATTAGTTTTCCCATTCATCTTTAAATACAAACATAACCGCGCAGAAGTTGAGGCTATCAAAGCGATGAACCACTAAAAAAACCCACTCATTTTAAATGAACGGGTTTTTTGGTTAGACTTATTTTAATACTAACGTTTTTCTATAGCTACAAATTCTCTATTTGTATGACCTGTGTAAATTTGTCTAGGGCGACCGATCGGCTCTTTATTTTCGTGCATCTCTTTCCATTGAGCAATCCATCCTGGCAGACGACCTAATGCAAATAGTACGGTGAACATGTCCGTAGGAAATCCTAAAGCTCTGTATATAATCCCTGAATAGAAATCCACGTTAGGGTATAACTTACGTTCTACAAAATAAGGATCACTCAGAGCGGCTTCTTCGAGTTTTTTAGCGATCCCCAAGATAGGATCATCAATACCCAATTTCTCCAGGATATCGTCGCATGCTTTTTTAATAATCTTTGCCCTAGGGTCAAAGTTTTTATATACTCTGTGACCGAAGCCCATCATTCTAAATGGATCATTTTTATCCTTAGCCTTATTTATCCATTTCTCGGTATCCCCACCGTCTTCTTTTATGAGTTCCAACATTTCAATAACGGCCTGATTAGCACCACCGTGTAACGGCCCCCAAAGTGCCGCAATACCTGCTGAAACTGAAGCATAAAGGTTACAGTCTGAAGATCCTACCATCCTCACTGTTGATGCCGAGCAGTTTTGCTCATGATCAGCATGAAGGATCAACAACGTATTCATTGCGGTTACAACTACTGGATCGATTGTGATTTCTTCAGTACGTTGTCCGAAGATCATATTGAGAAAATTACTTACATAATCATATTTGTTTTTAGGATAAACAAGTGGATGACCCAGCGACTTCTTGTAAATAAATGAAACGATCGTAGGGAACTTAGCCAATAACTTGATCATCGTTAGATCCACAGTTTCAGGCGAAGAATTTGCAATTAAAGACTCTGGATAAAATGTAGATAGCGAACATACAAGCGAAGCCAATTGAGCCATTGGATGAGATTTCGATGGATAACCATCAAGAAATTTCTTCATATCTTCATGAATCAAAGTATGCGTGCGTATTTTCGATTGGAAGTCGCCGAGTTCTTTCTGCGTTGGCAGATTTCCATAGATTAAAAGGAAAGCAACTTCTAAAAATGTGGATTTAGCAGCAAGCTCTTCAATAGGATATCCTCTATATTTAAGTATTCCTTTCTCTCCGTCAAGGAAAGTTATTGCACTTTTTGTTGAGCCCGTATTTTTGTAGCCAAAATCTAATGTAATGTGCCCGGTTAAGTCTCTTAGTTTCGAAATATCGATGGCCTTCTCCCCCTCAGTTCCTGTTACTACAGGAAACTCATACACTTTCCCATCAATCTTAATTTCTACAATATCTGACATATATATATTCTAAATTTTTAATAAATTTACTAATTGATTTTTTGTAAAACAGCACCACATTCCATCATTTCATCTCCATAATATGGATTCTGAATTTTTTTATCAGATGATAACCAATCTCCACCATTACCTTTATTTGCCATAGGGCAGTGTTGAACGTAAATTGAGCCAGCACTTATGTCAGCATGTTTAAACATTGCAATAACATCTGAACTCAACAAGGTAAATTCCTTGCGTTGATCTGCAATATCTTTTGCTGCTGAAATCTTCTCAGCAATTAGCGCAGTATTCTCACAACCTGGATAGTTAGCAAGACTTACTTTAAGCTTTCCTGCTGATTGTTGTGCTTCTTCATATTTAGTAGCAACCAGAGAATTCTTCAAGGAAATGTAATCGTTGAAGATATTTTGAACTTTAGCATCAACGAGTTTAACAGCTCCGGCTTCAGTTTTAGGGGCGGCAATAGTGTCACTAACTATTGTTGCATTTTTTTGCTGAGAGTTCGTGCACGAAAACAGAATCATTACAATAGATGCCGCGAATATTTTTTTCATAATAAAGTTATTTATTTGGTTGTAAAGCCCGCCAAGCTGTTTTTTGGTTAAATTACCATTTTAAATTTAAATAACTAAAAAA
Source organism: Pedobacter sp. (assembly GCA_014377665.1). Classification (GTDB taxonomy): domain Bacteria; phylum Bacteroidota; class Bacteroidia; order Sphingobacteriales; family Sphingobacteriaceae; genus Pedobacter. The sequence continues at coordinate 6,425 of JACMPF010000244.1, forward strand.
GCCCCTGAAAAATCAGGGGCTTTAAATAAAATATGATAATTAAGTGTTATAATTTAAATCCGTATGCTATACGCAAAGCAAATTGGCCATTTTGAGGTCTGTAAGTGCTAGATGAACTGTCTTGTTTGTATCCTTCGTATCTAGCGCTGATATCTACTCCACCATTCCAGGCGTAACCGAGACCACCACCAAAAATCAATGAAGTTTTAGAACCATTTTTGATACCGAATCCAGCACCTATTTCTCCAATTGTATACATGTTTCCGATTGGAAAGATTTTTACACCACCTTTGGCTGGAATGAAATCATAATCATCACCCATATTGTCTTTTGCCATCAGGCGAGTATAGCCACCTGTTGCTGTAATTGAAAGTTCTTTAGATAAATCGAACTGTAGTCTAGCATCTGCGCCAACACCATATTCAAATGGAGAGCCTTTCTCAGCAACACCACCATTTAAGCCGAAACCAAGACGTACCCCAGTCGTACGTTCCATAGATTGTGCACTTGCACTTGTTGTACCAATCGTTAATGCTACTGCAGCGATTGAAAGAATTTTAGTAATAGTTTTCATAAGTTGTGATTTTAAATTGATCTTCTATTTATTTAATCTGACATACGAACCAAACTTGCATTCGGTTCTAAAAAAGAAGAAATAAATATTTTAATATAGATACTCTGGATAATTATAGATAATAAAAAATGCCTTGAACGCATAATATGCATCCAAGGCATTTAAGTTGATTAGCTTTTATAATTTAAACCCGTAGGCGATACGTAGAGCTACTTGATTTTGGTTTCCACTTCCTTTTGATAGACCTTCATATTTTATGCCAAGATCCAAGCCATTGCTAAAAGCATATCCCAAAGCTGGAGAGTAAAGAAACGAAGTACCTGCTCCATTAGTTACTCCGAATGCAGCCCCTACTTCACCAAGACCATAAACACCAGAACCGCTTTCGTCAAAGAAAACTTTAACACCTGCTTTTAATGGAATGTAGCCAAAGTCTGATACTTTAACATTGTTACCTAAATCTTTTCCAATCAGGTGTGTATAACCAGTGGTAACCGGGATTGAGATTTGTTTAGAAACATCAAACTGCAGTCTTGCATCTGCACCAATGGCAAAGTTATAAAAATCGCTTGTCGGTACTCCAAGATTAACTCCTATTCCAAATTTACGGGAATCCTGGGCACTTACGTTAGTGGTAAAAAATATGGCTAGCGCAGCTGCTGCAGAAGCCATTAGTTTTGTAGATAATTTCATTTTCGTTTGTTTAAATTCTATATGAAGCATTTTGCTGCATACTCTGCCGAATTACAAATTGTATGCCATAACTATCAAAAATGTATTTTGGTTTACCTTAAAGCTAATTTTTTAAACTAAAAACGACCTTTCAACTAACTGTAACGTATTGTTATATAAATCATTATCATCCAAATCTAGATAAAACCAGTTGATCTTAACCCCATCCTTTTCCATCTTCCGAAAAAAGGTCATCTGGCGTTTTGCAAATTGACAAATCGCAGTACTTAGTCGCTCTTTTAGTTCAGCTATACTATATTCCCCCCTCAAATACGCTCCCACAAATCTGTATTCTAACCCATAATAGTCAAGCATCTCCCTACTTAACCCCTTGGCAACAAGACCTTCTACCTCATCAATTAATCCGTCTTGAATACGGGCTTCTAACCTGGCTATGATATTGAACCTTCGTAACGTAAGCCCTGGGTTCAATCCTATTACAAGAGGCTTAATTATTGGCGTGTCAACCAAAGGAATCTCATTATTGAGTAAGAACTCCGCTACTTCGATGGCTCTGATCAATCGCTTATGCGAGGAAAGATCTGCATGTTTGGTGAATTCTACAGGGTAGGAAGCAAGCTTTGTTCTCAATTTCTCAATATCAAGACTACCGATTTCAATACGCAAGTCCTCATCATTAGGAATAGATGTATAAACTTGATTTTGTAATAAGCTGTGAATATACATCCCAGTACCACCACAGAGTATTGGCAACGTTCCTTCGCTATTTAACTTATTAAATACTTTAAAAAAATCTTCTTTAAATTCATTGACATTGTATTTTTCTCCAGCTTCTTTGATATCAATCAAATGAAAAGGTATTTTGTGTCCGTAGATTATATATTCGGACAGATCTTTTCCAGTGCCAATATTCATATCCCTGAACACTTGCCGACTATCGGCGCTAATTATTTCAGCACCTAGTTGACAGGCTAATTTTACAGCTAACCTTGTCTTTCCAGAAGCTGTTGGCCCCAGTATTATAACTAACCGGTTCATATTACTCACAATCCAGTATATATTTTAGGTTGCCAGTATTGAAAATTTTGTGGTAATGATCCGCGGATTCAAGATCACTCATACGATGAGCAAAAATTCTGCATAATGTATTTTTATTCACTAAAATGATCGCTGGAGGTGTAATTCCTGCAAGAATAAATCCCGATCGCTCGTAAGCTGAACCCTTAGACCAATCCCTATCTGCATAGCTCATAATATCATTCGGTTGATGACGTTTTATAAAATGAGACAATAATTTTGTAAACCCGCCGATCACAGTGACTCCCCGGAGGTTAGCAAATCTAATCAACTCCGCCGATCTATAATCCATGGTGCCATTGTGCATTTTTCTTAATCCGCTAAAGCAAGCGACAGCAACTAATACGTTATCGACTACCAACCCATACCTATATTTCGCGCCCACAGAAAACTGTAAATGATTTATATTCAAGAATAGATCAGCTTCCGGTTGAGACAGGGACACTATTTCTGTTTTTCGAGCATGTACTCTGATATTAAGTCCAGCGATTGCCTTTAGCCTCGATAGCACCTGTTCTTTTCTAGTTAACCAAACGTCTTCCCATAGGTGAATAAGCTGTTTCTTCTCTAAATTACAAACACTTTGAATACTTAACACTTTTTCCGGTGTTTTGGAGTTGTTCAAGTTCAATAAATTTAGAACAACCTCACCCCCTTCTAATAATACATGGCTATAATCTTCCTGTACAAATACCTCATAATGAAGTCCTACAGAGTTAAGCTCAGTTAGAAGTTCATTGTGCCAGGATTGAATTATACTACCCAATCCCTATCTTTATAAATTCTAAATGCTGCAGCTATCGCTTCCTCAATTTTTGAGAGTGAGTCATCATCCAGCTCAACAATTTCAATATTCCCATCCTTATTTAATAATTCGCGAAGACCTTGTTCAGCAAGATTTTTAAAATAATCAATCTGATCTTTCGGAAAAAAACGAACAGTTACATGATTTTCCTCTATTGATACACTAGTAAAGAAAACTTCATTTTTATCGTCTCCGGCTATCTCAACATTTTTATTACTCCA
>JACMPF010000245.1 GCA_014377665.1 Pedobacter sp.
ACTTTTCCTGAAAACACCTAAAAAACACCTTAAAACCATATCAAAAACAGAGTTGCTGTATCCTTGCCGTATAGTTGCCATATTATTGACGTATCGTTGACCTATTTAATAGGATACCGCAACCATACAGCAAAGATATCTTAAGGATATAGCAATGATACGGCAACACTGTTTTTAACTTGATGTTAATATGATTTTTACATGATTTTATATGTACTCCTTGCCACGTTATTGTCACACTTAATGTTAACTTGCTAAAAAACAAAATATTATGAGAATTTTAAAGAATGGCCTTAATGGCCCCGTTAAAGGAAGAGTGGGTAAAATAGTTTATCTCCAAAAAATTATCAATTTCCTTCTGGTTATTTTCATTTATAAATGTATTGGGACTTACAGCTTTAAAGTATAAAAATTCACCGTCACTACCGTTGCTTTCTAAAAAAATCTGGCCATGCTGCTCATCATATGGTACAAAATGTGGCAATGGAAAAACTAATTAATATTGAGAAACATTTTCATAATAGCGCTACTTAAAATCTACACTATTTCCTTACTTTTAGCATGCTTGCATTTATAGCCACAATAACAGTACTCAAACTCATCAATACTGCGCCCGCTGCAGGGCTTAACAGGATGTCCCAATTATATAAAACCCCTGCTGCTAATGGCAAGGCTATCACATTATAACCCGTTGCCCAGGCCAGATTCTGTATCATTTTACGGTACGTTGCTTTCCCAAATAGAATTAAATTAACCACATCTTTCGGGTTGCTGTTTACCAAGATAATTCCAGCGGTTTCTGCTGCAATGTCGCTGCCTGAGCCCACTGCAATACCAATATTTGCCTGTGCCAATGCCGGGGCATCGTTTACGCCATCGCCAGTCATTGCCACAAATTCACCTTTGTTTTGGAGTTCCTTAATTTTTTCAAGTTTTTGATGGGGTAATACTTCCGCAAAAAAACCATCCATATCTAAAGTGTCGCTTACGCTTTTCGCTACTCGCGAATTATCACCAGTTAACAAGTAAGATTTAATACCGTTATCTTTAAGCGTTTTTATCGCTTCTGCAGATTCTGGACGAAGCTGGTCTGACAGGGCAATGTAACCGGCTAATTTCTCATCCAACAGCAAAAAAACAACTGTTTCCGTATCGTTGGGCTTAAAGTTTTCCGGCAAATCAATGTTTGCATCTTTAAGATAACCTGGACTCACCACTTTTACATGTTTACCGTTTATTTTTGCTTCGACCCCTTTACCAGTGATGGCATTAAATTCCTGATTTTCTGGTATGGATATTTTCTTATCAGCAACTAACTGCAAAATACCGGTAGCTATCGGGTGCTCTGAATTTTTTTCTAGTGAACCGGCAAAGCCCAATAGTTCCTCTTCATTTATCTCCGGAGTAAGCACTACTACTTTTGAAACTTCAAATTTACCGACGGTTAACGTACCTGTTTTGTCAAATATCAACGTCGTAATTTTTCGTGAATCTTCAAAGGCAGTTCGATTTTTAATAAGCAAACCACTTTTTGCAGATAATGCAGTAGATTTGGCTACAACCAATGGAACTGCTAACCCTAAAGCATGGGGGCAACAGATCACGATCACAGTTACCATCCGTTCAATAGAGAAGGCAAGCGATTGTCCACCGATCCACCAGAACAAGAAGGTGCCGATGCCGGACACCAGCGCAATAATTGTGAGGATTTTAGCCGCACGATCTGCCAGGAGTTGCGTTTTAGACTTAGATTTTTGGGCATCGTCTACCAGTTTAATCACCTGGGATAAATAAGAATCTTTACTGCCATGGGAAACGGAAACCCGTAATGCACCACTGCCATTTAAAGATCCGGCAATTACTTTTTCCCCTGTTTTTTTTTCTACCGGTTTAGACTCACCGGTCAGCATAGATTCGTTTAAATAGCTACTACCTTCTTGAATAATACCATCTGCCGGGACTTTTTCTCCGGGCTTTATTAAAATTAGATCTTCAGGCTTTAACGTATCGGTCTTTACGTCTTGTTCATGCTCGCCACTTATTAAATGTGCATCTGAAGGCATTAACTGTACTAAAAGCTCCAATTCTTTGGATGCCCCTGCCACAGACTTCATTTCGATCCAATGCCCTAATAACATAATCAAAATTAAGGTGGCCAGTTCCCAAAAGAAATCCATGCCTTTTAAGCCGAAAACCGTTGCAACGCTATACACGTATGCAACGCTTATGGCAAAGCCGATGAGGGTCATCATCCCAGGATTTTTTGCTTTCATTTCATCCAACCATCCTTTTAGAAAAGGCCATCCCCCATAAAAGAAAACTACGGTTGAAAGGGCAAATAAAATATACATGGATCCTGTAAATTGCCAATCAACTCCGGCAAATTTCTGGATCATGGGTGAAAGCAAAACGATTGGCAGGGTTAGGGTCAATATGATATAAAATCGCTTTTTAAAGTCTGCTATCATCATGGCGTGATGGTCGTGGCCTTCTGGAGAATGATGTTGTGAGTGATCCATAGTTTAATATTTTAGAAGAATTAGGTGATTTTTGTTATAAAGGTTGTAAGTCATCATAGCTTGCGACAATCAATTTATCAGCTCACATTTTCATTCCGTCCATCGGGTTTGCGCCGTTTTGGAAGATAAATTCACTGTTTATCAGGTATGCCCCCGTAAGCACTACAATATCGCCAGCTTTCAGTCCTGATTTTATTTCAATCAGGTTGCCTGTTTCCATACCTGTTTCAACCATTTTGCTTTTATAGGTATTTTTTCCTGTTTGTATCCAAACTGTAGCACCTTTCCCGTCCCGTATTACGGCATCAATAGGCAATGAAAGCATGGAATGTTGGCTATTTTTTAAAATTACGTATGCCACCATACCTGGCTTCAGCTTATTGTCAGGATTAGCTATATTTACTCTCAACAAATTAGTCCGTGTATTTGTTACCACTTCCGGGTTTACAAATTCAATTTTACCCGTAATTGTTCTGTCGGAAACATCAGGTATCTCCACTTGAACTGCGGCATTTGTATTAATTTGCGATAACTGTGAGGAGTAAACTTGAGCTTCTGCCCATATAGAAGATAGATCAGACAGCTTCATTATTGTTCCTCCTTCCATTGTATAATCACCTTCAATCAATTCAAGGGTGTTTATGTAACCGCTAACAGCACTATAGAAAGGAGTAGTTGAAGTTGTCTTTCTGGTTTTTACCAGCTGGTTTATTTGTGCTTTACTCATGCCCCAGAGCAGTAATTTATATTG
>JACMPF010000246.1 GCA_014377665.1 Pedobacter sp.
CCTAATGCAAACCCAACATTAAATTTCTTTGAAGGGAAAACATTTTCAAAACCAAAACCAAGATAAGGAGCAACTTTATTCCATTCTACATTACCGTACAATTGTCCAAGATCAGAACTAGGAATTAAGATGTCACCATACTTGTAAGTTCCACGGTAGCTTACAACTACATCACCTTTCGCTTCCCAGAAATAACCAGCACCAGCAGTTACTACTACTTTACGGGACAAACCAGTTTCCTGCAAAAATGGATGCCAGTCGAACATTAAATGAGCATTCGCAAAATTTACATCGAAATCAACATCAGTAGGTTCAGAGCGAACTTTATAAACTCCACCGCCACTTATAGGAAGAATACTTGCACCTCCACGTATAGCGAATTGAGGAGTTGGAGCGTATTTCACATCCAACCCGACTCCTTGAGTTGCTATCGTCACACTTAAAGTTACTTTACTACGATTAGTAGAATCAGTTGTAGGATTAATTTGCGCGTTAACCTGCGTAAAAAACGCCAAAAGTAGACACAGACTTAAAATTGTAGTTGTTTTTTTCATATTTTTGAATTTGGAGAGTATAATATTTAGTGTTTGTTAATTTATTTTAAATTATTTGTTAAATAACACCACAAATAAGGATTTTAATATAATCTAAGTAGCTGTATCTGAGCGCTAAGGTAATCACAATCGCGTTATTTTCATGAAAAATCTTAAAATAATTTGAAATTGCTTTTAATGACCTTTACAGTTAATATTTATTTCTTTTTTTTGACAAACACTTACTATACAGTTAAAACTTAATCTCTAAATCTTAAAACACAGACCAGCTTCCAAGGCACAAGATATTCCATCAAGTACTAAACAACCTACTGTAAACCCGTCAATCAGAGTTTACTTTAATAAGCATTATCTTCTCCGCGAAAAAGATTTATGATGGTCATAAATATTATCTTAACATCAAGCATACCTGTCCAATTTTCAAGATAATAAATATCATACTCCACTCTTTTCTCCATAGCACCATCCTCCTTGGTCTCCCCTCGGAAACCGTTCACCTGAGCCCAGCCAGTGATCCCAGGCTTCATAAAATGGCGCACCATAAATTGACTGATGATCGCCTTATATTCCTCAGTATGACTTAGCATATGTGGCCTTGGGCCCACAACGCTCATACTACCAAAAAGTACGTTAAAAAATTGAGGTACTTCATCAATGCTGTATTTTCGCAGAACTCTGCCTATAGTAGTTATCCGGTCATCATCTTTTGTCGCCTGCCGATTATCACTCGAATTGTTTAAACGCATGCTCCTAAATTTGTAACACCAGAAAGGCTCATCATTTCGGCCACTTCTCTGCTGTTTAAATAAAACAGGCCCCTTACTTTGCAGCTTGATGATGATCGCTAGTATAGGGAAGAGCCAACTTAATAAAAATATGATCACAAGTAAGCTGAACACAATATCGAATGCACGCTTTTTAAAGCGGTTTCCCATAATTTGAAGCGGCTCATTCCTTAAGGTAATGATCGGAAATTCGCCTCCCATATAATTAATCGTGTAAGGAGCAGCCAGGGTGCCAGCGATATCAGGTATAAATTTTAATCGCAGCAAATGTTTATCAGCCTCCTTTACCAATTCATGAATTGACGACATCTTATGAGGAGCCACAGAAACATACATATCTTCGACGCCATTTAAAACAGCCAACTCCATTTCAGCAACTGCCACATCAATTGCTGCGCTATTGCCCAAGCTATAAACGCAGGGATGATCAGCAATGAAGCCATAAAAGTTTACGTTCTTTTGCTTTTTTAAATAATCGGCTATTCGCATTCCTGTTGCATTATTCCCCATTACGGCTATCTTTTTCGTTACGTGAAACTTATTGACCAACAAAAATTGTATAGCCGTTCCTACAAATCGGTTTAAAATAAATGCGATACTTAATAAGGCATAAAATACTAAAAGAAACGTACGAGAGAACTCATTATCCCGAAGAAAAAGGAGATATAGAGAGAAAAGAATAAAGTGTATAAAAATACATCTGAGCGTGCTTCGGTAAATCCGCTCTACCCTTCGCGAACCATATTCTGTATAAAGCCCAAAAAGCAATGCATTAAATAGCCATATTAGGTTACAAACTACTACATAATGCTGTAATAGTTCATAAGAAACGAATTTTCCTATATAATTAGTAACGTAATAAGCAAGAAAGTAGATAAAATTGAGCATCAGCACATCTGTAACAGGCAGGATATATCTGAGCAGGTATAAATATCGGGTCTGCATGACGAAATATGTTATAATTCGCCGGCAAATGTAATAAAAAAGGGTGCTTTTTGAGCACCCTTAGATTTTATTTATTTAGCATAGTCAAGTCCTTTAGCTTAATCCCAGGCTTCGTGAAGACAAAATAAACATCCTTTCTGCCACTCGTAGTAGTAAGCTCAGCTACGCCATCAGTATTTTCGCCAACAGTAGTTTTACCGACAACCGTTCCATCAACCGACCCAAGGCGAACCTCAACAGTCCCTTTTGCCCCTTTTTCTGCAGATGCGAATTGTATTCTCTGAATATCAGTCAAATCGATTTTACTTAGCATGAGGTAAGAACCTTCGCTTTTCGAAGTTGCCACAGACCTATTCCCATTAAAATCAATCTGGCTGTTCCTGTCTGTATTGTTAACCAATACCGTGGGGTTGCGCAACACCAAAACCTGCTCCCCAATTTGGCGTGGCACCAACGCAGAACCTTTATCCTGATAAGCCGCCCTAAAAATAAAGCTACCCTTATTAGGAGATCCAGGTTGCACGTTAGTTGTGTAACTTCCAACAACAGGCAAACTTTTCTGAACTTGCTTCTTGTCACTCAAACTCAAAATGTACTTCACAATTGAGTTTAACTCAGAAGCAGGCATACTGGTGTGTGCAGGCATCATTGCATCACCCCAAACACCTGACCCGCCATTGGCAATCTTTTTTACTAACGCAGCCTGAGCTGTGCTGCTTCCTGTGTACTTAAGCGCCACGGCGGTAAAAGATGGGCCTAATGATTTGGCATTCAGCATGTGACATGCATTACAGTCACTTTTTTTGACCAGACCTTTCGCAACCTCATACTGTGCGGAGGCATCAAAGCTGTTTTGCTTCTGCGCGACAACAGTCATATCATAGCCTTCAGATAAATAATTGATCGATACAGAAACCGCAGTTGGAGAAATGCGTTTGTTAACCAGACTACCATCTTCCTTATCAGCAACACTAACTGCATAAGCAACTGTACTTCCCGGGAAGTAGAAACTCGAATTACCTTTTGTAAAAGCAAACTTCACTTCAGGCACAGCATTACCTGCTGTAATCTCTACAGATTTGCTGTTCTTCGCTCCCGAAGGATCCGTAACTGTAAGCGTCGCCTTGTAAACACCCGCTGCAACTAAATTAATCAACGGACTCTCCTTTGTGCTGCTTTGTTTTAGAACCCCGGCTTTTGTAATTTTCCAATCGTACTTCAATGCATCACCATCCGCATCATTCGTACCTTTTGAAGAAAGTTGAACCGTCATAGGCAAAGCTCCCGCAACCTTATTGGCCGAAACTTGTACAGATGGCTTACGATTTCCACCATTGTACTCAATCTTAATTAGTTCCGCTTCTGGCAAGTCTTTGAAGTATCCGTTTCCGTATTCCAGAACATATAAACTACCATCAGGACCGAATTTCATATCTATCGCACCGTGAAGGGTTAGGTTAGGTAAAAAACGCTCCATTGAAAGGTATTTACCATCTTCGTCAAAGGTGACAGACATAATCCAGCCACGTACCCAATCGGTAACTAACCACTTTCCTTCATAATAGGTCGGAAATACTCCTTTAACACCCTTAAAATCGGCTTTGTGAAACACAGGGCCGCCGACTGCACTTCTACCTCCACTACCCAACTCCGGAAACTCTTCACTAACAGCATATGGGTACCAAATAAATGGATCTACTGTGGGTGGCAAAACATTCAGCCCAGTATTGTTTGGGGAGTTGTTAACTGGCTTCAAAGGGTCCCACAAAGCGCCTGACTCTTTGGTGGCAAAATTATAGTAACGGTAAGCTTCCTTGCCATTAAAATATGGCCAACCATAATTACCGGCCTTTTTGGCAATATTGAACTCGTCATAAGAACGGGGACCTCTCAATTCAGACGAATTGGAGCCATCCGGGCCAACCTCACCCCAAAACAACCAATTGGTCTTACTATCAATAGTAAGCCTCCACGGATTTCTGTTACCCATTGTATAGATCTCAGGTCTGGTTTTAAGTGTACCTTTCGGGAATAAATTACCTTCAGGAATGGTATAAGTACCATCCGCTTCCGGGTGAATTCGTAATATCTTACCCCTTAAATCATTGGTGTTACCCGAAGATTTCTGTGCATCACGACGACTATCTCCAGGGCGCTCATCGATCGGTGTAAAACCGTCGGAGGAACGGGAAAATGTATTGTCACCCGTACTTAGCAATAGGTTTTTATCCTTATCAAACAACATACCTCCACCGACGTGACAGCACTCCTCTCGCTGAACTACAACATCCATTACCTTTTTCTCGGTAGACATGTTCAGCTTTCCGCCATTCCATACAAAACGGGATAACCTGTTAACCGATTCGTTTTTGGGTGAATAATACACATACATGAAGTGATTTTTTGTATAGTCCGGATCAAGAATCATACCCTGCAAACCATCCTCACCTTCATCGTGCTCACCAGTCTTGCTTACATATTCTCTGCTTACAGAGAATTCTGCTATTACTTCAAGCTTGTTGGTGGCTGGGTCATATAGTTTCATTTTACCCTTACGTTCCGCATACAAAACCTTTCCCCCAGCTAATATCTGGAACTGGATCGGCTCCTCTAATTTCTGCTGCAACACTACTTTTGTAAACCTGTTTTCATCAGGCTTTTCGGTAGTCTGTCCCACCGATACACTTCCTGAAACCAATAGCATGCCAAGGGCCGACAATAGTCTCATAGAATTCCACTTGCTCATATTTTTTAGTTTTGCTTTTCAATAATATTTCTGAAGTTCACAACGCTGGCAGCAACATCGCCTTTGTTATTGTCCCAGTTGTACTCGTATTCTGCAGAGATCGCACCTTTAAAATTTTGTCTTTTTAGTTCAGCAATCACACCAGGAATATTGGAAACACCCTCTCCCCAATGTACATCATGGCCATCTTTTCCTTTTACATGAAGATCTTTCATATGGGAATGCAATACATGGCCTTCTAAAGATTTTAGACAAGCTATCGGATCTAAACCAGAACGCACCCAGTGACCAATATCAGCACAAGCGCCAATGCGTTTACTTTGTCCTTTAATTGCATTTAATACTATTTCAGGGTTCCAATAGTGTGATGGATTCGGGTGGTTATGTAAAGCCAAGTTAATTTGGTATTTATCACATAATGTAGAAATGAAAGGAATGAATTTTTCATCAGGCTCAGAAGTAATGGTTTCAATTCCCATTTCCTTAGCAAATTCAAATAGTTTAACCCAGTCCGCCTCAGATCCTGCTCCGGTTACACCAAACGCCACCATCTTCACATTCATAGTTTTCAACTTATCTAAAACTGCCTTTCTAGTAGCTAAATCCATCTCAGGACCCATTTTCCCAGCAATGCCCCCGCCAATTGTCTGACCAGGAAAAGCTTCGACATACCGCAGATCGCAACTATCAATTTTTCTAACGGCCTCAAAAAATGTGAAACGATTGAAAGTGTAAGCTTGTGAACCAAGTTTCCATCCCAACTTGGTTTCTGGATGTTTTGCAGCGCTGCTTTTAGTCCCTGAATTCATGCTTTTGCAGGCAGCAAACCCGAGCGCAACCAATAGCACGAGGCTCAGTTTAGTAATTGTTTTTAGTTTAAAAGATTTCATATTATTGTGTTAAAGTTTAAAGTTATTTCTTTGATAAAGTTTCTGATACAGAAAAGGGGCGGTCGCCTTCCGCTGTTCCACGGTGTTTCGCAGGAGCCGGTCCCATCACAAAACTAAGCACACCTCCGGCGGCTATGTCTTTGTACCTGATAAAGTTTTTGGAGAGCGGTTTGCCATTTAATTTGGCGGATTGAATATACACGTTTTCCCTGCTATTTTTCTTCGCATCAATGATAAATCTTTTTCCGTCCTCCAAAGTGATGATTGCCTTTCGAAATACAGGGCTACCAATGACGTACTCATCCGTACCCGGACAAACACTATACAGGCCCAAGGCACTGATCACATACCAAGACGACATTTGTCCCTGGTCTTCATCTCCTGGAAAACCCTTTTCAGTAGCATTGTATAACTTGTCCATGATCTCGCGAACCCGAAACTGCGTTTTCCAGGGTTCCCCTGCATAGGTATACAGGTAAGGAACGTGCATTACTGGCTGATTGCCATGCGCGTATTGCCCCATATTTGCGATAACCATCTCTGTCATCTCATGGATCTCCTGTTTGTAAGAACCTACTTTAAATTTAGAATGCATGGTAAACAGAGAGTCCAGCTTGGCAAGGAAACGCTCCCGGCCTCCCATTAATAAAATCAGTCCCTTTGGATCGTGAAAAACTGACCAGCTATACTGCCAGGAATTTCCTTCTGTAAATGCCCCGCCCCATTCAATTGGGTCGAAATCCGGAATCCATTCGCCGTTGGGCAACTTACCCCTCATGAATCCCACTTTCGGATCAAATACGTTCTTATAATTGAACATCTGATCGCCAAATACTTTCTGATAATGCTTATTGCCTATTGCCACTGCTAAATTATACGCACAAAAATCATCGTAGGCATATTCCAAGGTCTTCGCTGTACTTTCATGAACCTCTCCAAGCGGAACAAATCCTCTACCGAAATAATCCTGCCAACCTTCCCGACCGTTAGATCCACCCCATGGCCCTTTATTGGTTGCTTCATGGTAATAAGCATCCAGTGCCTTTTCAGGATCGAATGTTCTGATTCCTTTCATCCAGGCATCAGTTAGCAAAGAAATTGCATGATTTCCCAACATTACTCCCGATCCACCCGGATTAGACCAGGTAGGAAACCAGCCGCTTTGTTTCTGCGCATCCAATAAAGATTGCATATATCGACCCTGCATCTGGGGATGTAAAATATTGCTCAAAGGAAACTGAGACCTGAAGGTATCCCAAAAACCATTGTCCGTATACATATAACCATCATAGATCTTACCATCATATGGAGAATAGTAGTACGGCTTGCCATCCGCCTTCAAATCATAAAATTTACGTGAAAACAGGTTGGCCCTAAACAAACAGCTGTAGAATGTAGCCAACTCTTTCTCCGTTCCACCTTCCACTTTAACCCTTCCTAAAAGCTTGTTCCACACCAGCGCCGCAGCAGCCTTCGTTTGGTCTAGATTCTTGAACTTTCCAAGCTCAGAACTCAGGTTTAACTGCGCTTGTTCCGGACCAATGTACGAAGAGGCTATCTTAACCTGCACCAAGCTTCCTTTTTTAAATTGCAGATAGGCACCCCGGCCTCTACCTGAGTCTTTTAAATTTCCGGCAACTGCTTTACCAGACTTATTATCCCAAGTACCAAATGCCTCAAAAGGCTGATCGAATTCCAGCACGAAGTAATTCCTAAAGCCATTAGGAACAAAGCGGCCGTTGTTTACCCAACCAATGATCTTCTGCGCTCCCGGTATAATTTGTATTTCGCTATCTTTTATAAAACCGTCCAGTACCAAAAAGGCATCCTGTCCGGCCGGAAAACTGAACCGCATATGAGCGCCACGTTCTACCGGAGAGATCTCGCTAATAATGCCATTATCAAAAGCGACTCTATAATAGTTAGGCTTGGCAATCTCATTCTCATGTTTAAAGCTCAGCTCTCTCTCATTTTCATTCAGGAGCAGCTTGCCCATTGTTGGCATTAAAGAAAATACAGCATAATCATTCATCCATGGACTGCATTGATGAACTTGCTGAAATCCTCGGATTTTTTTAGTCCCATATTGGTACTTCCAACCTTCCCCATTTTTATTGGTTTGGGCAGAAAAGAAATGTTCCCCAAAAGGCAGTCCGACAGTGGGGTAAGTACTCCCGTAAGAAAGTCCATAGTTTGAATCCGTTCCTTGCAGTGTGTTGACATACTTTATCAGATCCTGTTGAGCAAAGGACAAGGCAGGCAAAGTAACACCCGTTAATAAGATTATAAAGATTAGTTTCTTTATCATTTCTTTTTTGACGGGTCATAGACAGCTACAGCAACCCTGGAGTCTGCGCATCCATAATAAAGCATGTATTTATTTTTATAATAAACCAGCCCCTCTATAAACACAGTGCCTGCGGGGTACTGTCCACTTTTCTCAAAGCTTTCTGTTGGCACCATAAAAGGCTTGTCCAGTCTGGTGATGTATTTTGAAGGATCCTCGGCACTAAATAACATTTGTCCGGCACAATATGAGTTCGCCGTATAACTTGGATCACTATTGGCACCAGAAAGATTCTTACCATTGTAGAGCAACACAATCCCTTTAGCAGTCAGAATAGCTGGAGGACCACATTCCGTAAGGTGGCTATCAAAATAACCTTTCCTTGGCGAGGCCAGTTCTTTCAAACTGCCATCAGCATTGACCACTGGTGCCCAGTCAACCAGATTCTCCGAAGTCGCCGCATACACATGGCTTTCTCCCCAATACATCCAGTATTTGCCTTTATATTTAGTGATCACCAGCTTACCATTCTTCAAAACTGTTAGCACGGATGCTGATTTAGAAGCGATGTCGTGGAATTTACCATTATACGCATCCTGAAATATTGGTCCGTGTTTCTTCCAGTTGATCAAATCTTTAGAAGTGGCCGAACCCAATCTTGGCGTTTTCTTGTTCCACTGGGTGTATAAAACAAGGTATGTTCCATCTGCTGTAACTGCTACACGAGGGTCCTCACAACCACCTGTCCATTCGAATTCCTGTTGATCATCGTTGCCAGGAAACAGTACAGGTGTCTCGCGCCGTTTCATCACTGTACCATTCGTGCTTTCCGCCAAACCAATTCGGGAGGTACGGTAACCAATCCCTACTCCAGATTTATCTTCCGCACGGTACAATACATAGATCTTGCCGTCCTTAACCGTTGCTGCCGGATTAAACGTATCGTTACTTTCCCAATCCAGTTGCTTTTTCTGCATCGGATCATAAAAGCGCGTAGTTGATACCGGCGAAATCACCGGATTGACATTCACAGGGCGAACAAAAGGCCCCATAGCCCAGAAAGGCAACTTAGCAATAGGTTTGGGTGTCTCTAAGACTAGCGTCGAAGGCTCCTTTACCCCTACCTGTGCATATCCTGATGAAGTTGCAATGCAAAACTGGACAAACAGAAAAAGCGCGTATATTGATTTTGATCTTTTCATATAATTTCTTAATTAAGGCCCCAATTCTTATTTGGAACACTTCCCATCACCAGTTCCAGCTTACCACCATTTACAATGTCACTATGGTCTAGGTAAGATTTAGTATAAAGCTTCCCGTTCAGTTTGGCCGATTGAATATAAATGTTAGTCGAGCTATTTCCTTCCGCCAGCACTGTAAAGGTCTTTCCTTTATAATAGGCTGGATCCAGCTGAAGCTCAATTTTATTGAATACCGGACTCGTTAGTTCATACCGCGTACTTCCAGGACTGATAGGATGAAAACCACTGGCTGCCAATACATACCATGCACTCATCTGTCCTACGTCCTCATTACCCACCAAACCGATCACTGAATTCCGATAAGCCTTACTGCAAATCGCACGAGTCCATTTCTGAGTCAGCCATGGAGCTCCCAGTTTATTAAACAAGAAAGGCACATGGTGTACGGGTTCATTCGCATGGTTATAGTAGTCATTCCAGAGCATGTCCTCCGGCACCTTATCGAAAAAATCAGTCAGATCAGCAAGTGTTTTATCACGCCCCCCCATCAATGTGACCATACCATCAACATCCTGAGGCACAAACCAGCCTTGCTGATAAGGGTTAGATTCCACAGAACCATATCCCTGGGTCATCCTGCCAGCTTCAGGCCAGGGCTCCCAGCTACCATCGGCCTTCTTTGGTCGGAACCAGCCTTTTTCCGCATCCCAAATATTTTTATAAGAACGGGAACGGTCGAAGTACTTCTTCTGATCAGCGGTTTTTCCTAAGGCTTTTGCCATTTCGGATACACACCACTCAAAATAAGCGTATTCTAATGTATTTGAAATGCCTCCAGCGTTACCTTTTTCCCCATTGCCAAACTTCTCTACACTATTTACAGCAAGCTGATATCCTTTGTTTACATCAAACTTCCTGATTCCTTTGGCATAGGCATCTGCCATTACAGAAACTGCCGGGTTACCGATCATGCATCCGCTATAGGCATTCAAAAACTCCCAGCGTTCCAGGTAGTCTAATTTTTTTTCATCAGCTAAAGTCACCAGTGAATTCAGCATATCATTTACCAGAGCCGGATTGATCACTGTTTGCAGCGGCATCTGACTCCTGAACACGTCCCATCCACTAAAAATAGTACGCTTCGTAAAGCCATTGGCCTTATGAACCTTACCATCGCCCCCTGGATAACTCCCATCGGCATCCTGGAAAGTACGGGGATCAATCTGGGTGTGGTACATGGCAGTGTAAAACACAGCCTTTTCTGTTGCTGTACCACCTTCAACCTTAATTTTCGAAAGTGATTGATTCCATAAGGTCTTTGCATGAGCCCTTACTCCATC
Source organism: Pedobacter sp. (assembly GCA_014377665.1). GTDB lineage: Bacteria > Bacteroidota > Bacteroidia > Sphingobacteriales > Sphingobacteriaceae > Pedobacter. The sequence goes on from JACMPF010000246.1 coordinate 10,750, forward strand.
GAAATCAAATCCTTTGATATCTGTTTCTAAATTGTTTTTCGCCCCAGCAACGCTCACAAAAGAAATTCCTGATTTAACAAGTACCTGCTCCTCTTTGGAGGTCTCAAACTCTGTAAAAAAGCCAAGATGTTTGCCTTCAACACTCTTAGCCATATTCATCACCTTTGCTTCAGCAATTACTTTCTGATAACGGTCACTGGCCACATCTTCTCTTTTGCGAGACCAATCCGCAGGAATCTCTGCACTCCAAACGCCGTATTTTCTTAAGGGTTTACTGAATTGAGCATAGAAGTAAACCGTATAATCAGCTTTTCCGTCTCCATTACCCCAACCGCCCCCATCAGGTGTACACTTCATAAATCCTTCAATGGTATTGTCATTCAGCACCTTTATTTGCTGAATGGAAGAAGTTCCACCAACACGCCTTGCGAGGTCTATCTGTATTCTGGAAACTTTATTTTTTGGGAAAGTGAAGCGCAACATCCCACTTCGTCTGGCTGCCGTAGCTTCTGCTTTAATATGGTCTTTGCTCAACATCACCGAATAATATCCTGCTTCTGCTTTTTCTGAAGATTTGTCGTACCCTGAACGATAGCCATTTTGAGGGGATTCTGACTTTCCGGAAACCGTGTAAAGCTTGCTTGTCGCAGGCATCACTAAGAAATTACCAAGATCGCCGTACCAACCAACCCCACTCATCTGAGTAAAAGCAAAGCCTTCAATAGTGGTATGCTCATCACTGTAACCTGATCCATTGTCTCCGCCTGTGATCGTATTGGGACTTACCTGTACCATCCCATAAGGAGTTGTTGCACCAGGAAACGTTTTACCAAGACCGTGTAAAGACCCACCTGCCTTTTCGCTGGTACTGGCTCCAATCATTGGATTTACATAATCTGCAGGTGTTTTTAAATCCAGCATATAGAAAGCAGACAATGCCGCAGCCGCAATTACAAAGATAAAAATCTTGGGGTAGCTCATTATATTTGGTTTCAATAGTGTATTTAATACACTATAAACATAGCAATATGTAAAGCAAAATGCAAAAATAATGCGTTGTCATTTATAACAATTGCCGTTTTGGCCTATACCAACCCCTTAATAAAAATCGTAGCACCTTAAGCCATTGAACTTGTTGTAACTCGAACTACCCGGGAAATACTTTTCATAACCCACGCTAGCCTCTGTGCTCCCACTTGTATTGGTATAATTGATCTTTGAAGTTGTAGCATCATGACTAATCCCCAGCCTAAGCTTCTCCCCATTCTTGCCATTCTTAAAAATATCGAAGATGAAGGAAACCACCAATGCATCCGGTGTATTCTGAGCACTGGTTCTATACCATAAACCCATATTTACACTTCTGTACTTCAGCTGTGCACCCGCACTAAATGCCTGCGAAGCACCTTGCTGGTAGTAGACTACCGATGGAATCACGTACATGCCATCATCTTCGTAATAACTGTATTGTGAAAGCAATGAGATCTTTAAACTTGCATATCCCACAATTCGCATCGGTAACTTGGACTGCACCCCCGTAAAACTTTCGTCAGGTTTATTGATATGATAAATAGATGCCCCCGCCATAAAGTTCCGAAACACCATATTTACCCCCGTTCCTGCATCGAAATAAAATCGATTAGAAATATCAGGCAACTGCGCAGAGCTGCTACTCCCAGGTATAAATCCTGTACTTGCGTCAATCTGATCCGCAAAAACCAACTTATCTAAATCAATATTCCTGTTTGTAAATCCTGCCTGAATTCCAAAGGAGGTCACAAAATCATCACCACCCACACTGTAAGAATAGGTTGCAGCGATATTGTTTTTTCTTAGATAAGCAATCCCCTCACTGCTTCGGGTAAACTGCAATCCTACTCCTCCGCC
>JACMPF010000247.1 GCA_014377665.1 Pedobacter sp.
CCCTTCGCGTGCCGAGGTTGAGGTATTGAGGGAGGTCTCCTTTGAGGCAAGCGCAGGTCAGCGGGTGGCCATTGTTGGTCCGAGCGGATCTGGAAAATCCACCACTGCCGCATTGATATTACAGTTTTATAGTCCGCAGAGTGGAGAAATACTTTTTGACGGCAAGCCCGCGAGCCAATATTCGCTGACTGATATTAGAAACCAGGTAGCTATTGTTCCCCAGGATGTCCTGCTGTTTGGTGGTACGATATTAGAAAACATTGCCTACGGAAAATTGAGCGCCAGTAGGGAAGAGATCGTGTTGGCTGCGCAACGCGCGAATGCCCATCAGTTCATCATTTCTTTTCCCGAAGGATATGAGACAGTAGTTGGTGAACGCGGTGTCAAGCTTTCTGGTGGGCAACGCCAGCGGATTGCCATCGCCCGTGCATTGTTAAAGAACCCTTCGATATTGATACTGGACGAGGCTACCTCCTCGCTGGATTCCGAATCTGAACGCCTGGTGCAGGAAGCCCTGGAAGAGCTAATGAAGGGCCGTACCTCTATAATCATTGCGCACCGGCTTTCCACCATCCGGGAGGCAGATAGGATTTTGGTATTGGAAAAGGGTCAGATCGTTGAATCGGGTACGCACCAAGAGCTCACCGCTAACGAGCAAGGGCTTTATAGGTACCTCAGCGGACTGCAGTTCGATGTAGCTTAGTTGTAGATTGGTTCCTGCAGTAAAGGCAAAAACCTTAGATCTCATCGAGGTTTTTGGTAATCAAACTGACCTGCCTTCCCATCTTTTTTTGAATAACCTCAAAATGATGTAGCTCACTCTCGCTGACCAACGAAATGGCATCGCCAAAGACATCTGCACGACCGGTTCTACCAATTCGGTGAATGTAATCTTTTGGTGATCGTGGCAATTCATAGTTAATTACGAAAGGAAGAAAGTTAATATCGATTCCCCTTGCCATTAAATCTGTAGACACTAATACCCTTAACTTCCCTGATTTAAAATGCGCTAAAGCTTCAGTTCTGGCTCCCTGACTTTTTTTACTGTGAATAGCTTTTGCGTCAATCTTATTTTTGCGGAGTTTGTTAACAACAGCGTCTACCTGCTGTACGGAAGAAGCAAAAACAAGTACTTGTTTCATTTCGTGATGATTGATCAAGTAACGCAAAAAAGGTCCCTTTTTTTCTGCTGAAACAACATAAGCGACCTGTCTGATCAGATCTAATGAAGCCTCTTCAGCTGCTATCTTAATCACTATAGGCTCATGAAGCAAGACCTGATGAATTTGTTTAAGATCATCAGTCAGTGTTGCCGATATTAATATATTTTGACGGCTCTCAGGTAAAAGTGCTATGATTTTTTTGAGCTCATCTTTGAACCCCAAATTAAGCATTTTATCTGCCTCATCTAATACGAGTGTTTCAATACCCGATAAGTGTACAGAATTTAAACCGACCAATTCCAATAACCTTCCGGGCGTGGCAACCAATATATTTACGCCTTGTAAAGCCATCATTTGTGGATTAATGGACACACCACCATACACAGCCATTATTTTAACAGATTGAGTTAGTGGCTCATTAAAAGTTTTAAAAACATCTTTGACCTGTTCAGCCAGTTCACGGGCGGGAACTAAAACCAGCACATTCGCATGGCGATTTTTCAACCCAATTGATCCTTCTAAATTCATTAATATCGGCAAAACATAACTAGCGGTTTTCCCTGAGCCTGTTTTAGCAATAGCCAAAACATCTTTTTTACTTAAAATGGCAGGTATGGCAAGTTCCTGGATTGGTGTTGGTTCCGTGAAACTCTGATCTGCAAGTGTTTTTAACAAAATCGGGGATAAACCAAGCGAACTAAAGGGCATAGAAGTTAGTCTTAAAATTAGGCGCCAAGATACAATTATATGTTACTGAACTTTAACTATTAAGGTAAATTAAACCAAAATTTGGAGCCTACCCCTTGTTTACTTTCAACGCCTATACTACCGTGGTGGTGTTTAATGATCTCAGAAGAGATGTATAACCCCAAGCCCAAACCAGAGAAATTTTGGGATGTATGCTCAACCCGAAAAAAACGATCGAAAATATTTATCAGCTCCTGCTCAGGAATACCAATCCCATTATCAATTACCTCTACCTTAACTCCGCTTCCCGACAAACCTTTGTAAATAATGTTCAGCTCTTTTCCATTTGGAGAATACTTGATAGCATTGGTTATTAAGTTGCAAATAACCTGTTCTAAACGGTTACGATCAGCAAAAATTACTAATCCGGGGTCCCCGCTTATAAAAATCTCATGTTGAGTTTCACCTATTTGACATTGCTCAATACATTCTTCAATAAGATCAAGCAAAACGAATTCTGTCTGGATTAATACTAGTTTACCAGCCTGAATCTTAGTAACATCCAAAAGATCGTTAACGAGACCGGTTAATTTGTTAACCTGTCTGGAAGCTTTTTGCACCATTGGTGCAACTTGTTGAAGAGTTGGTTCTTTTACTACCACACGCTCAACTAATTGCAGTAAACCTTTTACGGTTGTAATAGGTGTCTTAAGTTCATGACTTGCGATGCTCATAAACTCATCTTTCTTTTTCATCAGCTCTTCAGTAGTCTCTTTTAATATCTGCTGATGACGTGCTTCCTGCTCTGCCTTTTTACGTTCTTCAATCTCAGCTTCTAACTGCTTTTGGGTCCTGATACTATATATCATGGGCCAGGATTTATATAATATACAAACTGTAAAGATGGAAACAAGGCCAGTTAAAAATCTAATGAGGGCGCTTAATCTATAAGCAGGCCACCAAAAGATTAAGGCATCAATAACATGGGTACTTCCGCACAACGCAATAAAAGCAATAAAAAGCCAAAACAATTTTGTGAAGGGTGTATCTTTTTTGATTATTATACGAATAAGCAAAATGGGAATGGCAAAGTAAGCGATCCCTATCATTAGGTCAGCTATGATATAAAGCCATCCATGAAAGTCTGTCCAGTTACCGCAGTGCCATCTGGGTGGCCAATCAGCTGTATCGAAAAGCTTGGTAAAATACTCTTTAAATTGGCCAAACAGCCCTGCCTTAGCTGGCATTACGGACGCATTATAACATTCTTTGCCACAAACGTCGACTCCTTTTGTAGGCGATTGCATATTCATCATTTAACTTCTTTTTACAAAATAAACCCTCTTATATGGACAGTGCTCCAATACGTATTCTTATTTTTACTGGCACGAATATAAATAATCAATATTTACAAGCAAAATTTGCTATGGCACTTATCAATCCCCATTAACTTTAATGAAAACGCAGAAGTGAAATGAAATTTTTAGTATATTCAAATTACCAAATGTATACAATGTTCAAATCGCTCCTTACGCTTCTTTTAGTATTCCCAGCTATCACTTTTGCACAAAAAGGAGTCACTATTAAAGTAGAACAACTTGAAAAGCCAACCAGCTTGATTAAACTTACGGCTACAGAGCGCATTTATCATGAGATGATGATGACAGACGCTGACTTAAGTGCATTTGAAGTTGACAAAAACAAGATCACACTGCCGTACAACATCATAGCCCGCAGTAAAGGAGCAGACAGCTTGGTTAATTTCTCCTATCATCCACTTTTTAGCGGTATGTACCAGGCCTATGCAGACCACCGGCCTTTTGTATTGTCGCCAGACATTATGTGGCTACTCATCAGCCAGGGATTTGCAAGGCACATCAACAGCGATCCTGAAAAATATAGAAAGTACTTTACCAATCAGGCTGGTAAAGTAAAATTAGTCGTCAAAAATCAAGGCATTTTGCTCGACGATCCAAATAGTCCCTGGGAGAAAGCTTTTCCAAAATTCACCAGTCAGCTGGATGCTTTTGCAGGCAGAGAACTTAGTAAAGTGGCAACGGCTAATTTCTCTACCACAACGTCTGTTTCCAGGGCTGCTTCACAGCTCACTTTAATGGAAGCGGTAAAGCCTTACTTCGCGTTTGTGATGATTTACATTAAATGCGGCATTCCCGAGATTACACTTGAAGGTACACCTAAAGACTGGCAGATGGTACTAGACAAAACGCGTTATTTAAAAAAGTATGAGCTGAGCTGGTGGATCGATGAACTAGAGCCGTTATTAAAGGAATTTGTCAAAGCATCTAATGGAAATGCAAACAAAGATTTTTGGAGGAATATGTTTAAATACCATACCCTGAAAGAATATGGGGCACCGAAAGTAATTGATGGCTGGATTGTTAAGTTTTTCCCTTACACTAAGACAGGTAAGAGAAATACACTAAAATCTTTATCTGGTACGGATGGATTGCCTTCAGAAATGGTAAAGGTGGATCTGGATTTTCTTACTGTTTCTAAAGAAGGTACGGAAACTACCCCCCTAGAAATGTGGGCGGGGTTTACCGGGCTTGAGCAGAATAGCAAGACTTTTGCCCTTAAGCCTGCGATTGGCTGGATGATCAGAAAAAAGGATTCTGAAAATGACAAGCGCCTTGCGGAAAGAATAAAGAAAAACTATGAAGATGATCCATATTTCGGGATTAATATACAAGTGCAGACAGTTCCAAAGGAGATATTGGAATTAAAGGAAATTAAAAAACTGACCATCTCTTTTATTGATAAAATAAATATCCCCGACGAAATGGGAAAAATGAAGATAGAAGGTTTTGCAATGGACGGTAGCATCGATGAAGCAGGTATCAAAAGAATCTGTAAGTTACTGCCCAATACCCGGTTATGGATTAATAATAAGATATACAACGAATAAGCTCTAGGAATTGTACCAAATATTAGCTTTTGTTAAACCGAATGTCATTTATCATTTTTACCTTTATTTGTTAAAAATCTAATATGACTGAGATTGCAAACCTTAAAGAGAACGGCTTTGAATGGATAGACCTAGTCAATCCGGATGCTGCAGAGCTACTAAAGCTTGCAGAAAAGTATAAACTCCATCCGGCATTGGTCAACGATTGTATGCAGCCAGATCACCTGCCGAAATACGAAAGGATGCAGGACTACGCCTTTATCATATTCAGGATACATATAGAAAACGATCTGCCTGAGGCCGATAGTATCCAGGAACTTACCAATAAAATTGCAGTTTTCGTTTCAGATAAATTTATCATTACCATTCATAGGCGCAAACAAGTGCTTTTTGACGGGCTACTTGATCAGATGAGGGCAAAAGGGTGCAAGAATAGTAGGGAGCTACTTAACCTGTTGATCTTAGCCTGTCTGAATACCTATGAAAAACCACTGAACAAAATCTCCAACTCGGTAGACTATTTTGAAGAAATCGTCTTTTTAAGGCCAAAGAAGATTCCGTTGTTAAAGGGATTATATTATATCAAGCGTAAAATAGACTTGTTGAGACGGATGCTTATCCTGTCCTTCGAAATCATTGACTCTATTGATTCAGCAGAAGAAGGAAATGTAAATACAAGGGATACAAGAGATCAGTATGTAAAGTTCCAGAACATGTTCGATGCACTATCAGAAAATATTCACCAGTTATTGAACATCTATTTTTCAGCTTCCTCGCAGCGCACTAATGAAACCATGCGGGTGTTGACTATTTTTTCAGTTTTTTTTATGCCACTTACCTTTATTGTCGGCATCTATGGGATGAACTTTAATTACATGCCTGAACTGGGATGGAAACTGGGTTACCCCGGTGTGATGGGTTTGATGGCCATAGTCACCTTTCTGATCTACATTTGGTTCAAGAGAAAAAGATGGCTTTAATTTAGATTGAACCGATCCTATGCAAGCTTTTTCCGCAACCATTTGCGCACTGGCTCATCGTACCATTTCAATGCGGCATAGGCCAAAACGACTGCAGCTATCAAAATAAGTAATGCATATGGCCAGGCCTGTACCATCGTTATTCCCTTATTATTGCTGATCCATGCAACGTAAAAGTAGACCAGTGGGTAATGTATCATGTAAAGCGGGTAGGATATATTACCTAAGAATTTGCATATCCTGTTTTCTCTTTGAGTTTGCATCACGCCACTTGCGCCAAGGTATACTATAAGAGGGAAAACAATAATAATGCAAACAGAATCATAAATTCCGTTCATCCAAACATGTTCAGCACCGCCAATGCGCGGCATATATAGTACGATAGCTACCAGAAGGCTGCACCATAAAAAGGCATTTTTAATTCGGGTTGGCTTCGCTACACGTGAAAGTAGTAGACCGGCAAAGAAAGGGTACATAGTACGGGTAAACCCAATGCGTACCTGCTCCAAATTCAATGTCCAGCCACCACTGACGTCGCCGTTAGTGATTGCCAGGTGTGTGAGTGCGATAGCAGCTATGCCTACCAGGATACTTAGTGCCAATATTGAAAATTTCCTGATCCAGACCGCATAAAGAATGTTGGCAATGTATTCAAAAAACAATGACCATCCCACGCTATTGAGCGGGTGCATCTCTTCCCAGCCACGTATATCAAGTGATAATGGTACGGGAAGGATAGTATAACCGATCAGCATCACGAGTAACATCTTCCAGAGAGGAATAGTATGAATGAGCGGCCATAGCGTAGAATCAGTAAAATAAAACCCGATAGCACCAAGGGTCATCCCCAAGACTACCATTGGTTGAAGACGTTCGATACGGCGTTTGAAAAAACTGCCAACGGTCGTTTTATTCCAGCGATCGTCGTAAGCATAGCCGATTACGAAACCTGATAATAAAAAGAAAAAGTCGACAGCCAGGTAACCGTGATTAACAAATTTATCTAAATTACCTGTTGAGAATGGTTCGGCCAGGTGAAATGTTACCACGATTATGGCTGCAACACCGCGAAG
>JACMPF010000248.1 GCA_014377665.1 Pedobacter sp.
AATATGTCATCAGTAGAGACAACTTACGTTCCTTACAAAGTTAAGGACATTTCACTGGCAGAATGGGGCCGCAAAGAGATTGGTTTAGCAGAAGCAGAAATGCCAGGGCTAATGTCGCTTCGTGAGGAATTCGGTCCGTCACAACCATTAAAAGGTGCCCGCATTGCCGGTTGCCTTCACATGACCATCCAAACTGCAGTTTTAATTGAAACTTTAGTTGCCCTGGGTGCAGAAGTTACCTGGTCGTCATGCAACATTTTCTCCACACAAGATCACGCTGCTGCTGCTATCGCTGCTGCAGGTATTCAGGTTTATGCCTGGAAAGGCTTAAATGAGGAAAGCTTTGACTGGTGTATCGAGCAGACTTTACACTTTGGTTCAGATCATCAGCCGTTAAACATGATTTTAGACGATGGTGGTGATTTGACTAATATGATTTTCGATAAGTTTCCTGAGCTGATCGCAAACATCAAAGGTCTTTCCGAAGAAACTACTACAGGTGTTCACCGTCTGTATGAGCGTATGAAAAACGGAACATTGCACTTACCCGCAATCAACGTAAATGATTCAGTTACTAAATCTAAGTTCGACAACAAATACGGTTGCCGAGAGTCATTAGTAGATGCGATTCGTCGTGCGACAGACATCATGATGGCTGGTAAAGTTGCTGTTGTTGCTGGTTACGGTGATGTTGGTAAAGGTTCTGCAGAATCTTTAAGCTCACAAGGTGTACGTGTTATCGTTTCCGAAATTGATCCGATCTGTGCATTACAAGCTGCAATGGAAGGTTATGAAGTTAAGAAATTTGCTACAGCTGTTTTAGAAGCTGATATCATCGTTACCACAACTGGTAACTGCAACATCGTTCGCGCAGAACACTTCAAAGTAATGAAAGATAAAGCTATCGTTTGTAATATTGGTCACTTCGACAATGAGATTGATGTAGCCTGGTTAAACTCAAACTATGGAAATACCAAAGTAGAGATCAAACCACAAGTTGATAAGTACACAATCGACGGTAAAGACATCATTTTATTAGCGGAAGGCCGTTTGGTTAATTTAGGTTGCGCAACTGGTCACCCAAGTTTCGTAATGTCTGCATCTTTCACTAACCAGACTTTAGCACAATTAGAGCTTTGGACTAATCCAGATAAATATGAGAACAAAGTTTATGTTCTTCCAAAATATTTAGATGAGAAAGTTGCCCGTTTACACCTAGCTAAAATTGGTGTTGAACTTGACGTATTAGATCAATATCAAGCTGATTACATCGGTGTAGCTGTTGAAGGTCCGTTCAAACCGGAAGCATACAGATACTAGGTAATATGACATAGACAGAACGTCAATTTTATTAAAAGGATGATACCAAACAGTATCATCCTTTTTTATTACGTCCAGTAACCTTTAAACAAACCGTAAACCCTATTTGCTGTTAAAACAAACCTTATATTTGTGTTATGGCAAAGCTTTCTGTAAACATCAACAAAATAGCAACCCTTCGCAACAGTCGCGGAGGAAACAATCCTGATCTCGTAAAGGTGGCGCTAGATTGTGAACGATTCGGAGCAGAAGGTATCACTGTTCATCCAAGACCAGATGAACGTCACATTAGGTATCAGGACACCTATGATTTAATGGCCTCTATTTCCACTGAATTCAACATTGAGGGAAATTGCAGAGAACAGAAATTTGTTAAGCTCGTTCTGACGAATCGACCAGCACAGGTAACCCTGGTTCCCGATACAGAAGGACAAATCACTTCCAATCACGGATGGGATACAATCAAGAACAAAACCTACCTGAAAGAAATGGTTTCGATATTTCAATCCGAAGGCATCAGGGTTTCCATTTTTGTCGATCCTGTTGTTGATATGATCGATGCTGCAGCAGAAAGTGGCACAGATAGAATTGAGCTTTATACAGAAGCTTATGCTCACAATTATTATGATAATAGAGAGAAAGCAATAGTATCTTATGTGGCAGCAGCGCTCAAGGCTAATGAGATTGGCTTAGGAATCAATGCAGGTCATGATTTAGATTTACACAACTTAAAATACTTCTCAGAAAGCATCCCCGGACTACTGGAAGTAAGCATTGGACATGCACTGATCAGCGATGCGCTTTACCTTGGCTTAGAAAACACCATCCAAATGTATTTGAGGCAATTGAAGCATTAAAACTATACACCAAACATGTTACTGAAACATGGAATTCTTGACCATAAATAGGCGCATTTTTATTAACTTTGCGCAACTTTTATTCTAAGAATTCATGAGCTTAAATATTCATTACCAAGAAGACTTTAAAGATCGTCACATTGCACCAAATGCGGAAGATAGAGATGCAATGCTGGCCGTTCTGGGCGTTAGTTCTGTCGAGGAACTAATTGAGCAAACTGTTCCCCAGAAAATCAGATTGAAACAGCCATTAAATTTGCCAAAAGCCAAATCTGAGAAAGATTATTTAACTGCGCTAAAACAGACTGCATCCTTAAATAAAGTATTTAAATCTTATATCGGACAAGGTTACTATGATACGATAACTCCCGGCGTAATACTTCGAAATGTGATGGAAAACCCAGGATGGTATACACAATATACGCCTTACCAGGCAGAAATCGCGCAGGGTCGTTTGCAGGCCTTGCTAAATTTCCAGACTGCAGTTATTGACTTAACAGGAATGGAAATTGCAAATGCATCCCTTCTTGATGAAGGTACCGCAGCCGCTGAAGCAATGTTCATGCAATACAGCCTACGTAAAAACCAGTCGGCCAAAAAGTTTTTTGTCTCCAGATTGTTATTTCCACAGACCATCGATATTCTAAAAACAAGAGCGAATCCTTTCGGGATTGAACTTGTAATTGGCGATCACCTGACATTCGGCTTGCATGATGAATTCTTCGGCGCCATTGTTCAATATCCGGCAGGAAATGGCGAAGTATATGACTACACTGCTTTTGCACAACAAGCACATGAAAAGAATGTAAAAATTACGGTGGTTGCAGATCTTTTGAGCTTAACATTATTGACTCCTCCGGGAGAGTGGGGAGCTGATATTGTAGTTGGTACTAGTCAGCGTTTTGGCGTACCAATGGGATTCGGCGGACCGCATGCTGCATTCTTTGCCACTAAGGACGAGTACAAACGTTCGATCCCAGGACGTATAATCGGCGTTACCATAGACAGTAATAATAACTATGCTTTGCGCATGGCTTTACAAACGAGGGAACAGCACATCCGTAGAGATAAGGCGACTTCTAACATTTGTACAGCACAAGCGCTGTTGGCGATCATGGCTGGCTTTTATGCGGCATATCATGGGCCAAAAGGTCTGAAACTAATTGCGGAGCGTACTCATGGCCTAACCATAACATTGGCTGAATCACTAAAGAACGCTGGTTACAACGTATTGAGCAGAGCTTATTTTGACACCATTCAACTAGATCTACATGATCTCGTAGACTCGATCAAGAGAGAATGTATTGACAATGAGATTAACCTGCATTATAATGGTTCAATCGTGACCATCGCATTGGACGAAACTACTTCATTCGAAGATGTTAAGTTGTTAACTAAAATATTTTCAAAGGTTAAAGCAATAGCCGCCAATGCAGCTGAAGTTTTTGAAGGCAACATCGTAACGGTTATCCCAGAATCGCTACAGCGTACTTCTGAATACCTGACCCACCCTGTATTTAATACGCACCATTCTGAGCATGAAATGTTGCGTTATATTAAATCGTTAGAGTCAAAAGATCTTTCGTTATGTCATTCAATGATCGCTTTAGGGTCATGTACCATGAAATTGAATGCCACTACTGAAATGATTCCCGTAACATGGCCTGAGTTTGGAAAAATCCATCCCTTTGCCCCAGCTGATCAGGTTTCTGGCTACTACACTGTGTTCAATGAACTGGATAAATGGTTGAGCGAAATCACGGGATTTGCCGCAATGAGTTTACAACCGAATGCTGGTGCACAAGGCGAGTACACAGGATTAATGGTAATCAGAGCTTATCACCAGGATCGCGGAGATCATCACCGTAACATTGCTTTGATCCCTTCATCTGCCCATGGAACAAACCCTGCTTCAGCAGCGATGGCCGGAATGAAGATCGTGGTTGTGAAATCCCTTGAAAATGGAAATATTGATGTAGAAGACTTAAAGGCTAAAGCAGAATTACATGCTGAGAATCTTTCTTGTTTAATGGTGACTTACCCTTCAACGCATGGTGTGTTTGAGGAAAGCATCATCGATATCTGTACCATTATTCATGAGAATGGCGGACAAGTTTACATGGACGGCGCGAACATGAATGCTCAAGTTGGGCTTACTAGTCCGGCTGCTATCGGAGCAGATGTTTGCCACCTTAACCTGCATAAAACATTTTGCATTCCACATGGTGGTGGTGGTCCGGGCATGGGTCCGATTGGCGTTGCAAAACACCTTGTACAATACCTTCCTGGTCATGCGGTTGTCGATATCAACAATAAAAAATCCATTCATGCGGTATCTTCCGCTCCATGGGGATCAGCGTCTATATTAATTATTTCCCATGCGTATATTGCGCTGATGGGTGGAGAAGGATTAACCGACGCCACTAGGTATGCGATTCTAAACGCAAATTACATGAAAGCCCGCTTAGAAGCTCATTATCCGGTTCTGTATTCTGGAGCTAATGGCCGTTGTGCTCATGAGATGATCCTTGACTGTCGTGCCTTCAAAAGTTACGGCATCGAAGTCGTAGACATTGCAAAACGTTTGATGGATTATGGGTTCCATGCGCCGACAGTTTCTTTCCCGGTTGCGGGAACTTTAATGGTTGAGCCAACAGAGAGTGAGCCCAAACATGAACTTGACCGTTTCTGCGATGCTTTAATTGCAATTAGAAATGAGATCACCGAAGTCGAAACAGGCGCACTTGATAAAGTAGACAATCCATTAAAAAATGCGCCGCATACTGCGTCTATTGTTACAGGAGACGAATGGAGCCATTCTTACAGCAGAAAGACAGCAGCATTCCCGCTTCCCTATGTTGCAGCTTATAAATTCTGGCCGGCAGTAGGAAGAGTAAATGATTCATTTGGAGACAGGTCATTGATCTGTGCCTGTCCGCCGATCGAAAGCTACTCAGAAAGTGAAACTTTTGCATAAATCTTAACATAAAAAATAGACAATGAAATTAAAATTGATATCAGCAGCACTACTCTTCTTAGTAGTTTCATCGGCATTTATTGCTCCATTCAAAACGGTTACCTACAAAGTTGACGCAAAAAAATCATCGTTAACCTGGGTAGGCAAAAAACTCACAGGAAGCCACAATGGTAGCATTGCTCTGCAATCTGGAAACCTTCTCTTTGATGGTAAAAAACTTAGTGGCGGTAATTTCGTAATAAATATGACGACCATTAAAGATGCTGACAAAAGTGACAAACTGGAAGGCCACTTAAAAGCTGACGATTTCTTCGGCGTAGATAAATTTGCTACATCAACTTTTACAGTTAGAAAAGTAATTCCTGGAAAAGGGAATAACGTAACTGTTACTGGGGATCTAACAATCAAAGGCATCGCGAGTTCAGTTTCATTCCCGGCTTTAGTAGTTTGGAATTCAGATGGCTCAGTAACCGCAACTGCGGATAAAATTATCGTTGACAGAACTAAATACGGCATCAAATTCAGATCAAAAGGTATGTTTCCTGATGTGGGCGACAAAATGATTTATGATGAGTTTGAACTAGCAATTAAACTTGTTGCTAAAAAATAATTATAAAATCAGCATAAAAAGGCCGCCATCCCAAGATAGTAGCCTTTTTTGTTTTAAAATAAACTAACAGTTTAAAGACTTGTTAAGAATTTTTATATCTTAGACATTCAAGATATCCCTTTTGTACTAACGTTATGATGGCTTCAAAAATTAACCTGCTAGTGATCGATGATGATGATATTAACATTTTCATAATTAAAAAGATTGTAGCAAAAACCGGATATAATGTGGAAATGATATCTAAAAATAATGGTCAGTTAGCAATAGATTATTTGGCGAACCTCAAGGATGATCCTGAAAAATTTCCTGATTTAATGCTGATAGATATTAATATGCCAGTTTTAAATGGCTGGGAATTCCTTAAGGCATACGATGAATTAGATTCAAAACTAAAGTCTGATATGTATATGCTTTCCTCTTCGGTTTATGAAAACGACATAGAGAAAGCGAAAACTTATAAGACTATTAAGGGCTTTATCTCAAAACCCTTATCTATCGAAAGACTTAGCGAACTTCTTAAGGTGGTTACTCCGTAACTTATACTATCTTAAACTGACCATTATTTAACGCTACAAATCCTGTAGTTTTGCTCTTGCCATGATAAAATAAGCAATTCCAATGCGCAACAGCTGCTCTGGCACCAAACTGTTCCCTCAGCTCCATTGCTTTACGTCCGTCATAATCGTACTTCGCTATAAATTTCTTGATTAGTTCTTCGGGTTCAGGCAACACATCTCCACCGAAAAAAACTTTGTCATTCCCATCATTTAGGAGAAAAACCTGGTGAAACGGGGTGTGCGCACCCGTCAACTCATAACTTATCTCCTGTGTAAGTTGTCCTGATCCTTCTATAAAATGTAGTTGTGCATTACGTTGTAGAAAATCAAAAATCTCTATTCTATAAGAAGATGAGGGACTTGTAAAAGCACTCTCCCATTCGCCTTGCTGGATGACGTAAGTTGCATGAGGAAAGCTAAGTTCCATTTTACGATCAATATATCTCACCATCCCACCCGAATGATCGAAATGAAGATGAGACATCAGTACCATATCAATATCATCAGGATTGAAGCCCGCTTTTCTAATGTTCTCATGAAGAATAAGTTCGCCCTCTTCATTATTATAACCAAGTCCAGTATCAAAAAGTAACAGAGAGCCATTTAATTCAACTAAAAAAGGTTGCACGTGAATAAAAAGAGAAGCTGGTCGTTCTTTAGCACTGTGTATGGTTGGATCAAAAGGAACAAATCTCTTGGAAGCATCTACAGAATAGGAACCCTCGAATAAAGTGAAAACTTGCAATGGCGTACTTGTTAGTGAGAAAAAAAGAATAAATGATATATTTACGATATCAATGCAAAGATAAAGATCCTGCATGAACAAACGGCCAAATGATAATGAAGAAAAGATGGGTGCAGACAGCAGAATGTAACGAAGAGGCTGTAATTACACTTGCGAAGGAGTTGAATATCGATAAAAGTTTAGCGCAGGTTTTGGTTCAAAGAGGTATTGAAAAATTTGATCAGGCCAAAGATTTTTTCCGCCCGCAGATGGCTAAGCTTCATAATCCATTTTTAATGAAGGATATGGATAAAGCGATTTCAAGAATAGATGAAGCCATCAACAAGGCAGAAAGGATTCTCATATATGGAGATTATGATGTAGATGGGACTACCGCAGTTGCGCTTACTTATAGTTTCTTTCGGAAACATACAGAAAACATCGAATACTACATTCCCGACAGGCATAAAGAAGGCTATGGGATTTCACAAATTGGGATTGACTACGCTTTTGCCAACGGTTACACCTTGATCATTGCATTGGACTGTGGAATAAAATCTGTTGACAAAGTCGAATATGCGAATACATTGGGCATAGACTTTATAATTTGTGACCATCACTTGCCCAGCGATGTACTCCCCCCGGCTATAGCTGTTTTAGACCCAAAACGTCCGGATTGCATGTACCCCTTTAAAGAGCTTGCAGGATGTGGAATTGGCTTTAAGTTAGCTCAAGCCTTTTGCATGACCCACAAGCTTCCCGTTTCAGAATATGAACAATATATTGATCTGGTGATGGTAAGCATCGCCGCAGATATAGTTCCTATAGAAGACGAAAACAGGATACTTGCCTACTATGGGCTAATCAAACTTAATTCATCGCCCTGCAAAGGGCTGAAAGCATTGATGGATATATCCAGCAAACCAAAAGTATATACATTAACCGACGTCGTTTTTATCTTGGCGCCACGAATAAATGCTGCAGGAAGAATGGATCATGGAAATGAGGCGGTGAAGATGTTAATATGTGATGAAGATAGCGCGGCAATGGAACAAAGTGAGTTTATCAACCTTCAAAACTCCGACCGCAAAACCTCTGATCAAACCATCACAGCTGAAGCCCTGGCACTAATAGATGAGTGTGACATTTTGATAAGCAAAAAAACAACTGTTGTATTTAACCAGAAATGGAATAAAGGGGTCATCGGTATTGTAGCTTCGCGGTTAACCGAAAAGTATTACAGGCCTACCATTGTATTGACAGAATCTAACGGTTTACTAACTGGTTCTGCAAGGTCTGTCGCAGGGTTCGATCTGTACAAAGCGTTGTTAGGATGTCAGGACCTTATGGTACAGTTTGGCGGACATAAGTTTGCCGCAGGCCTTACAATGAAACCCGAAAATATCGAAGCATTTACTGAGCGGTTTGAAACAATCGTCTCGGCGACTATCACAGAAGACTTGCTTTGCCCGGAAATAAAAATAGACGCTGAAATTGTCTTCAGCCAAATCACCGCCAAATTTCAACGCATTATAGCCCAAATGGCTCCTTTTGGGCCTCACAATAATGCACCTATTTTCGTAACTCAGAACGTTAGGCTTGTGGGAAGTCCGCGTGTTCTTAGCGAAAAACATCTTAAATTTAGTTTAAAGCAATTAAATTCGAGTAGTTTTGGTTGTATTGGTTTTGGCTTGGCGGAGTACGAAAAGCTTTTGCAACCAAATCGTTCTTTCACTGTTTGTTATACAGTGGAAGAAAATGTGTGGAGAGACCAACACAGTTTGCAGTTGAACATCAAAGCAATAGAACTAGATAATTAATACGCCAAATGATATTAAGAGCTGATAACCTGATAAAGAAATACAAGCAACGAACCGTAGTAAATGATGTTTCTTTTTCTGTGAGTCAAGGAGAAATTGTTGGACTTCTTGGCCCGAATGGCGCAGGTAAAACAACATCGTTCTACATGATTGTGGGTTTGATTAAGCCCAATGAAGGCACAATATTTCTTGATGATGAAGACATTACTTCAGATGCGATGTACCGACGGGCTCAAAAGGGAATTGGTTATTTAGCACAGGAAGCATCTGTGTTTCGTAAGCTATCTGTTGAGGATAACATTATGGCGATTCTTGAGATGACCAAGATGGGCAAGGAAGAACGTCATGAAAAACTTGATGAGTTAATCAATGAATTCAGTTTACACAAGGTTAGAAAAAACCGGGGCGATCTATTGTCTGGTGGGGAAAGAAGGCGAACAGAAATTGCCAGAGCATTGGCTGCCAGCCCGAACTTCATTCTCTTGGACGAGCCTTTCGCTGGTGTCGATCCGATAGCGGTGGAGGAAATTCAGACCATTGTTTACAAACTCAAACAAAAAAATATAGGTATTTTGATTACCGACCACAACGTACAGGAGACACTGTCAATTACCGATAGAGCCTACTTACTTTTTGAAGGTAAAATTCTTGAATCCGGAACCCCGGAAGTTTTAGCTGCCAATGAAATGGTAAGACGCGTATATCTAGGATCTAACTTCATACTGCGCAGTAAAACACTATAACCTGATTTAATCCCTTATGGCAATTGTAAATTCGATTTTTACATGGTATATGAAAAAGCGCGTTCACCAGATCGAGCTGTTTATGAAATATCCCCATGACGTGCAGGAAGAATGGTTCCACAAGCTGATTTCCTGTGCTCAGGACACAGAATGGGGAGAAAAATTCGAGTACAGCACCATCGAAAACCCAAAACAATTTAAGGAACGGGTACCCATCCAGAACTATGATACGCTAAAACCGTACATTGAACGCATGCTCAATGGTGAGCAAAATATCCTTTGGCCATCTGAGATCAAATGGTTTGCTAAGTCTTCCGGAACAACAAGTGACCGAAGTAAGTTCATCCCGGTTTCTGAAGAGTCTCTAAAGGAGTGCCATTTCAAAGGCGGTAAGGATTTGCTTTCGATATTTTGTAATAACAGGCCGGAAAATCAAATATTAACAGGCAAGGGACTGGTACTTGGCGGTAGCCACCAAATTAATCAACTCAATGAAGATTCGTATTATGGAGATCTTTCTGCAGTATTGATTAAAAATCTTCCGATGTGGGCGGAGTATTATCGCACACCTAATATTTCTATTGCTTTGATGGACGACTACGAAACTAAGATGGAAAAAATGGCGGAAGCTACCATTAAGGAGAACGTAACCAGCATTGCAGGTGTGCCAACCTGGACGATTGTTCTAGCTAAAAAAGTGTTGGAAATGACTGGCAAAAACAATTTATTGGAAGTATGGCCAAATCTAGAGCTTTACACCCATGGAGCAGTGAATTTTAAGCCATACAGAGAGCAGTTCAAAGAGTTGATTCCTTGCAGCAAAATGTATTATCTGGAAACATATAATGCTTCAGAAGGATTCTTCGGTATTCAGGATGAGATAGATTCTGATGAAATGCTGCTCATGCTGGACTATGGAGTCTACTATGAATTTCTGCCTATTGAAAAGCTGGATGACGAGCATCCCGATACCTTGGCTCTTGATCAGGTCGAGCTTGATAAAAATTACGCAATTATCATTTCTACAAATGGAGGATTATGGCGCTACATGATTGGTGATACTGTACAGTTTACCAGCCTATCTCCATACAGAATACGTATTACAGGAAGAACAAAGCATTTTATCAATGCATTTGGAGAGGAAGTAATAATAGACAATGCAGAGCAGGCTATTTGTGCAGCTTGTAACGCGACAGGTGCAGTGTTTAAAGATTACACCGCATGCCCAATATATTTTAAAGGTGAAGACGTTGGAGGCCATGAATGGATCATCGAATTTGATCAGCAACCGAACGACTTCGAAAAGTTTGTGGATGTACTCGATCATACCCTACGAGAAGTAAATTCTGACTACGACGCTAAGCGCTTCAAAGATCTTGCTCTTAGGAGGCCTAAAGTCCACAATGCACCTTTTAATACCTTTTACAACTGGTTGAAACAAAAAGGTAAGCTTGGAGGACAGCATAAAGTACCAAGGTTGGCGAATGATAGAAAGTATGTAGAGGAAATATTAGAATTGCTGGATTAGGAATATTTAGCTATATTCAATTAGCTAAATGTTAAACCCTTATGAAAACAGTACAACAAATACTAGACGCGAAGCCGTCGCAAATATTTTCAGTTACTGAAGATTCATCCGTATTATCGGGACTCCAATACATGATGGAACGTAATATTAGCGCTCTTCTAATTGTAGAGAACGACTTTCTTACTGGTATCTTTACAGAAAGAGATTATGCCAGAAAAATCATTCTACATGGTAGGTCTTCTGCCGAAACGCCTATCAAAGAAGTAATGACTGCTGATCCAATCACTGTCTTACCTAAGGATTCGATTGACTTGTGTATGAAGATAATGACAGATAAGCACATCAGGCATTTGCCTGTCATGGCAGAGGGAGTGTTGCTTGGAATGGTTTCGATTGGGGATCTGGTGAAGTTCATCATTGCAGATCAAAAACAGACCATATCACAGTTGGAAAGCTATATAAACAGTTAGTATTATGATATAAAAAGACCCCGATATTTAGTACAATAGCGGGGCCCCTTTTATATTTACCAGATCTTAACTCTGTCTTTTGGAGCTAGATATAAAGAGTCTCCGGGCTTAACTTTAAATGCCTCATAGAATTCAGGAACGTTTCTAACAACGCCATTCACCCTGAACTTAGCGGGTGAGTGAGGATCTGTCCCAACCTGATTTCTCAACGCCTGTTCATTTGCCTTATTTAACCAGGCCTGAGCCCAGCCTATTAGAACCCGTTGCTCGCCCGTGAAACCATCCATCACCGGAGCAACTCTACCATCAAGGCTGGTCTTATAAGCTTTCATAGCGATACTTAAGCCACCTAGATCTCCGATATTCTCTCCTAAAGTAAATGTTCCATTCACAGCTAAATCAGGAAATACCTGGAAACTATTATATTGAGCTACCAATGCATTCGTTTTCTTTTTAAATTCGGTAAGATCCTTTGGTGTCCACCAGTTTCTCAATACTCCATCACCATCAAATGTAGCCCCCTGATCATCGAAACCGTGGCCGATCTCGTGACCTATAACTGCACCAATACCGCCATAATTAACTGCGTCTTCTGCTTCCATGTCAAAGTAGGGAGGCTGTAGAATTGCTGCAGGAAATACGATCTCGTTCATTGTTGGATTGTAATAGGCATTTACTGTTTGTGGAGTCATGCCCCATTCCTTTCTATCTACTGGCTTACCTAGTTTATTGATGGTCCTGTTGTATTCAAATTCAGTAGCGCGTAGAGAATTCCCATAAAGGTCCTTCTTTTTTACCTTTAAGGCGCCATAGTCTCTCCAGGTATCAGGATACCCGATTTTAGGAGTAAACTTAGAAATTTTAACAAGCGCCTGTTTCTTCGTTTCGGGGCTCATCCAATCAAGGGCTTTGATACTTGTTTCATAAGCCTTTAATAGATTATTCACTAGCTTCAACATTCTCTCCTTAGCTGCTGGCGAGAAATGTTTTTCAACGTAAAGCTTACCTACCATTTCGCCAAGGTTAGCGTTCACCATGTCAACAGCTCTGCGCCATTGAGGTTTTTGCTCTTGAACTCCGTATAGGGTCTTAGAATAGAAGTCAAAATTAGCTTTATCTAAGGTTGTTGTAAGCAAGGTGGAAGCACCCGTTACAGCTCCCCATTTAAAGTAATCTTTCCAAACATCCAATGGCGTATTTTTTAAAATCGCATTGAGATCTTTAGTATAAGCAACCTGAGTCACAACCAGACTATCCTGACCTTTGATACCTGCAGCCGATAAGAAAGTGTTCCAATCAAAATCGGGAGTCAGTTTACTCAAATCCTTGATGGCATATTTATTATACAAGCCAGCAATGTTTCTGGTATCTTCTTTCTTCATATGCTTGCCGGCTAATGCTGTCTCCAGCGCAAGTATTTTGGCAGCT
>JACMPF010000249.1 GCA_014377665.1 Pedobacter sp.
CTACAGCCATCTGCAAGGCATCCTGGCATCCTTGAGCGGAAAGATCCAGTCTGATGGCCCAGCCCATTATTTTTTTGGAATAGGCATCTGTTACCAGGCTCAGGTATCCCCATTGTCCTGGTAAACGGATATAAGTGATGTTACTGACCCATACCTGTTCCGGGCGGCAGATCTGTAGTTCTTGGATTAGATTGTTGCATTTATGCATCCAGCTAACACAAAGCCGCCTTTAGTAAAACAAAACTGAAAAATTACTTGGAAATCATCACAGAATCTATATTAGTAGAAGACAGAGCCTGAATCAGTGCTGGCTACTAAACTACTAATCGCTCGGTAACTACAGTGTCGTTGGCTTGATTTATACCTCTTAATTCCACGTATTTAACATTTGGAATCCAGAATGAGCCGCCTTCAATTCGCACGAAGATGCGATCTAGAAGCAACTTCTTATTATTTATGGTAACGTATACATGGAACTTTTTGTCTTCTGCGGATTTACTAAGATACAACGGCAGCTTTTTATGAGATACAAAGCGCAACTCAAACTGATCCTTGTTAATTTTTTTTGAATCTATACCATATGCGAACTTTCGCTGCACATAAGAGAGCTCCTTTTTCGTTTTATTCTCATCATACCGGATCCAATAGGCGAGAATAGGCTGATCTTCATCGATATCACCGCTTTTGTCCATGTTCAATTCATAGATAAGGGTATTGTGATTGGGGTCCCGTTGGAGATAAAACAATTGGTTATCAATCCCTTTCGGCGTTGGAAATTTAAGTGGAGAGGGATTAACTTTATCAGCCATTTGCGCAAAGGTATAAGGCAAAAAGGACGGTGAGAGTTGTAAAGCAAAAAACAAAAAGATGAAAGCACTGTGCTTTAAGGTCATTTTAATGGTACTGAAAATCATCTTCAAAGATAATAACACAGAATGATAACTTTGGAAACAATTTGTCAGATTAGGGCAATTATCACAGTGTTTTAGATATTCTGTTTCTTCCAGATTAACAAAAGAAGCCTTCTATATAACGACCGACAATAAATGTGCTATAATTTCTAAACAATATTAGCGTATAAACAGTATTTTAGGTATGTTCACATTACCAGATGCTTAAAAAAAAGGTAGTTATTGTTGGTGGCGGCCTCGCCGGATTAACTTGTGCAATTCATTTATTGAAAAGCGGCATTCCAGTTACGCTTATCGAAAAAAGCAATTACCCAAACCATAAAGTGTGTGGCGAATTTATCTCCAATGAAATCCGCTCCTATTGGGCTTCGATTGGCATTGACATAAATTCTCTCGAGCCTGCCGAAATATCCAGGTTCTCTATTTCATCATCGACAGGGCAGTCTGTTTCTAGCCTTTTGCCTTTGGGTGGTTTCGGGATCAGCAGGTTTACGTTAGATCATTTTCTCTTTCAAAAAGTTGTTGGCATGGGTTGCCAGATCATTAAGGATACCGCTGATAACATTGAATTTTATGCGGATAAATTTTATATTCAAACCCATAAAAACGGGGTTATTTTAGCCGACTTGGTTATCGGAGCTTTCGGAAAAAGATCTTCGTTAGATCAAAAGCTAGGAAGGCGATTCTTTGCAAAAAAATCTCAATGGCTGGCTGTAAAGGCTCACTACCGGGGAGATTTTGAATCTAATAAAGTAGCTTTACATAACTTCGAAGGTGGTTATTGTGGGATCTCTAAAGTGGAAAAGGACGTAATAAATGTTTGTTACCTGACTGGCTATGCTCATTTCAAAGCATTCAAAAATATTGAAGAATTTCAAGAAAAAGTTCTTCGTAAAAACCCATTCTTAAAGAATTTTTTTGATTCATCTGAGATGATCTTTGACCATCCTATAACCATCAGCCAGATATCATTCGGTAAGAAATTACCAGTTGAAAGGCATATTTTAATGATTGGCGACACAGCAGGTTTGATTCATCCTTTGTGCGGTAACGGTATGGCCATGGCGATCCACAGCGCGAAGTTATGTGCGGAATTGGTTGACAATTACCTTCATAATAAAATAAAAAATAGATTGGAACTAGAACGAGCTTACTCCTCCATCTGGAAATCAACCTTTCAGAAAAGACTGCTTATGGGCAGGCTTTTGGCTTCCATCTTAAAAAAAGGAAACATTTTAAATGTTTTATTACATCTATTGGTTAAATTTCCATCCCTATTGCCAAGAATTATAAAACGTACTCATGGAAAACCACATATATAATGTTCGTAGACACGAAGTTTAGAAGCAATGCTGATGAGATCATGGATGATTTTGCCTTAGAGGGTAAAATTTTAAGCGATGCGTTGGATAAAATAGCAGGAATAAACAGGATTTTAGGTGGCAATAAGGTAACTATTGAAGGACTAGAATGGTTACTATCCCGGCAAAAAAGAGGGTCTGAAATCAGTATTCTTGACGTAGGCTGTGGCAACGGAGATATGCTGAGAGCGTTGGCCGGGTATGGAAAAGCCAAAGGGCTGAAATTTAAGCTTACAGGAATGGATGCAAATGCGTTTACTGTAGATTACGCAATAAGTTTGTCTAAAGATTACGATAACATCAGCTATGTGTGCGCAGATATTTTTGACGAAGTTAAACAAGCGCGACATTATGATGTTATCCTATGTACATTGACCCTTCATCATTTCAAAGATGACGAGATTTTGAAGCTGGTAACAGGGTTTAGAAAGCAGGCAATAATGGGAGTAGTCATTAACGATTTACACAGAAGTAGATTAGCTTACTATCTTTTTATAGCTGTATGCAAGGTCTTTAGACTGAACAAGATGTCTAAAGATGATGGATTGGTTTCTATTTTACGTGGCTTCAAAATGGACGACATTATGAATTATGCTGATCGGTTAAACATTGATAAACACATTTTACGTTGGCGATGGGCGTTCCGTTACCAATGGATAATTCCGACTATATGAGCCATGCGAGTGCTGTAAGAATAAAAACCGTTGTCAAAGTACTGCCCGAATATTCCAGAGAAACAGAAGAAATACTACCCTTTCTTGATATTTGGCTTAATGGTCAAGAACAGCGTTTTATAAGAAAAGTAAAAAAGATATTTGAAAATGCAGGCGTTTCAAAACGATATTCTATCATGTCGCCCGAAGAAGTGTTCAGTAAAACATCATTCGAAGAACGCAACGATATCTATATTAGAGAAGGAATTAAGCTGGCTTCGAAATGTCTATCCAATGCTTTAGAAAAAGCAAATTGGAAGCCCGAAGATTTAGATTACATCATTACTGTGAGCTGCACGGGAATAATGATTCCCTCGATGGATGCATACCTGATAAATAAGCTGGGTTTAAGACAAAACATCGTAAGGCTTCCTGTTACTGAGATGGGTTGTGCGGCGGGCGTTTCAGGTATGATCTATGCTAAGAATTTTTTAGCAGCTAACCCTGGAAAACGGGCGGCTGTGGTTGCCTATGAATCCCCTTCAGCCACTTTCCAATTCGACGACTACTCAATGGCCAATGTTGTTAGTGCGGCTATTTTTGGGGATGGCGTAGCCACTGTACTTTTATCATCAGCCCCTATTGATGAGGGACCGGAAATAGTTGCAGAAGAGATGTACCATTTCTTCGATGCAGAGCAGTTGATGGGTTTCAAACTATCGAATACGGGTTTAAAAATGATACTTGATGTTGCTGTTCCAGACACCATAGAAAGTCATTTCCCAGCGATTATTCATCCCTTTCTGGCTGCAAATAACTTAAAAATAGAAGATATTGATCACCTCATATTTCATCCGGGAGGAAAAAAAATTGTACAGGTTGTAGAAAGCCTTTTTGGTAGTTTAGAAAAAAATATTGACGACACCAAAGCGGTCTTAAGCTTGTATGGAAACATGTCTAGCGCTACTGTCTTATATGTTTTAGAGAGAATCATGGACAATAAACCTGTTAAAGGAGACCATGGCTTAATGTTAAGCTTTGGTCCTGGTTTCTCTGCACAACGAATTCTGTTAAAATGGTAAAGGACTTTAGTAAAACTGGTTATTGGACATTGATTTTGGGGGGTAGTAGTGGATTAGGGCTCGCTTCTGCGAAGAAGCTAGCTTCGCAGGGAATGAACATTTGTATCCTACACAGAAATCCAAGAATAGAGATGGAGGAAATCTCCTCACATTTTGCGGAAATGAAAGCAATGGGAGTTGAGTTGGCAAGCTTTAACATTGATGTAACTGCTTCTGATAAGCGCGAGGTTATGCTAGTTGATTTAAAAAGAATTATGGGACCTGAAGGTCGCGTTAGGTGTTTGATCCATAGTGTTGCAAAAGGCAGCTTAAAACCTATGGTAACAGAAAATACTGGAACGCTAAGCAATGATGATTTTCTGATCACGATGCAGAATATGGCCTTCAGTTTGTACGATTGGACAGCCTCTGTTTTTAAAGCCGGCCTTTTTGCAAGCGATGCTAGAGTGATCTCTTTTACAAGTGAAGGGAGTAAAAAAGCAATAAAGAATTATGC
>JACMPF010000250.1 GCA_014377665.1 Pedobacter sp.
AAATGGGTGAACTTTAGCTCATGTCCATTAACCATTCTGACCTGTGTCTCATCTTTAGGATTCAAAAGTGTTTTTTTTGCTTTAACCTTAGGTGGTTTTAAAGCGGCCTCTGGTGCTTCTGTTTTAGATTCAACTTCAGCAACAACTTTTTCAACCTTATCTATCAAGTCTTCTGTCGGAGCAGACAGATCCCTAGTAACATCTTTGGCCTTTTTATCGATGCGCATACCTTGAAATGATGGATGTCTAAATACTCCATCGCTAGTCACCTCGGCAAACGCAACCTCGCAGACCAGTTCAGGCTTAAGCCAAGTAGCCTTTGCTTTTGGTGGATTAGGTCTAAACCTTGAGGGTTTGTTCACGTCTGGAATATCTTCAAACGGGCATTCTTTAGTAATTAGTGGTTCAAACTGTTCCATCATTTCTTTCTGAAGTTTAGCCGAGAAACCAGTCCCAACCTTGCCAACGTATTGTAGTACATTATCGAGGTAAACACCAAGTAATAATGAACTGAAAGGTTTCGTGGTATCCGCATTCTTGGTGTACCCAGCAATGATTACCTCCTGCCCTTTATGTACCTTAACTTTCAACCATTCTTTAGAGCGGTAATTTGCCGCATAAGTACTGTCTTTTTTCTTAGCGATAATTCCTTCAAGACCCATCTTTTCCGCAGCGTGATAAAAATCTATTCCACTGGTATCAAACACTTTGTTTAACCTGATCCTATCATCAGCTATTGGCAACACCTTTGTAAGTATTTCTTGCCTTTGATAAAGAGGCAGATCTTTAAGGTCCTTACCATCGTACCAAATAATATCAAACACGTAAAAGACAAGGTCACCATCTGCCTCACTCCTCCAGTTCTGTAAGTCGCTAAAATTTGAGATTCCCTTCTCATTGAGCACGAGTATTTCTCCGTCGAAAACCGCGTTGATGTCAAAAGTTTTCAAGAGCTCATAGATCGGATAAAACTTTTCATTGAAGCTCTTATTGTTACGAGATAGCAGGTCGACCACTCCCTTATTCAAGAAAGCAAGTGCACGATAGCCATCCCATTTAACTTCATACTGCCAATCCGGATCATCGAAAGGCTCATCCACTAGTGTTGCGAGCATGGGCTTCATCCCAGTTGGAATCTTCGATTTACCACCTTGCTCAGGCTTAGCCTTTGCAAGTCCATAGTCAGTCTTATTACTATGCCATACCTTATCACCGGTTTTTTCAACCTGAGCAATAGTCTGATCCGAAATGACGGATTTATCTTTCTTTGTAATGTCCTTAACAGACGCAAAATCGTCTTTATGCTTAATTAGCAACCAGCTGTTTTTAGCCATACCGTGGGTTTTAACTAATGCGAATTCCCCTTCTAGTTTTTCACCATGAAGCCTAATCTTCAAAGAACCTGACTTTAGCTGTTCCAGTAAATGCTTTTCCTGCGCGTTTTTTCCCTTAATCTCTTCAATAGGCTCATAAGTCCCCTTGTCCCACACGATAACGGTACCTCCGCCATACTCTCCTTTCGGAATAATCCCTTCGAAACTCCGATAATCGAAGGGATGATCCTCAACCATCATGGCAAGTCGCTTAGCTTTTGGATCAGTGGACGGTCCTTTGGGTACAGCCCAGCTTTTCAACACACCGTCCATTTCCAACCTGAAGTCGTAATGGAGGTGTGATGCATCATGTTTTTGAATTACAAAAAGTAACTTATTCTTATCGCTGCTGGTACCCGCTTTCGGTTCCGCAGTTTTGCTGAAGTCGCGCTTTGTGTTATATTTCTCAAGACCCATAAGAAGTTCAATTTCTTATTGAACAATTCTCAAACCGATAAGGTTTTTAGTCCTATAACCCTACTTCATTTTATGCTGACTATGGTCCATTGGCATATTACCCATTTGTTGATTGAAAGTATCTATGACTTTTTTAGAATCCGGTGTGTTGATAGCTGACAGCCGGTTTTTAGTAAAGGTTAAGATCCTTGGCGCTTTTGCCTTTGATGCAATAGCTAAGGCCCTGCTCATATCTACCGGGACGGTTGGTTCCAATGCATACCAAAGCATCAAGGGAAGATTATGGTCATCCTTGTCTTCTTCATGTTGCACCAAAGCTTCCAATGTTTCGAATCTTTTAGAAGGGTCAACACGTTGTAAAGCAGAAGTTAAATACAACCTGACCATAGCAGATTTGTCTGACGCAGCCAGTTCTGCAAAACGCTTCATAGCCGCATCTGATGGATTTTTATCCTCTGCTATTAATTGAATTGCCCAGCTCCTTACATATTCGCTGTCATTTGAAAGCAAATCTATAAGATCCTTTTCCTCCATTCCTTTCGTCACATGTAGTGCCCAAAGTGCACGAAGTTTCCTGGTCTCATCAGGATTATTAGCCAATATCTCTTTCAGCATCTTGTGAACCTTCTTATTAGGACCTCTTTCCTGCAAAATCTGACGCGCCTGCCTCACATACCACTCGTTTTTGTTCAATTGGCATTCTACCAATTCTTTATCTGAAGCCTTGTATAAGTCCACTTTTTTCCATTGATCAGTTTCATGGCTGATCTTAAATATCCTACCCATCGTTTTCTGGTGAACATCAGGGTTAGGACTATGACATTGATTTTTATCATACCAGTCAATCGCAAATACGGACCCGCTTTGGTCATATTTGAAGTTCAACCACTGAGACCAGGTGTCATTCGTCAATAAGAAATCATCTCCGTGACTGGCAACATAGCCTGATCCTTTGCGGGTTAACACATCCACATTGACTCTGCTTCCATGGATGTTGTTCATGAAAATGTTATTACGGTATTCTGCCGGCCATTTTTCACTACCAAGATAGATCATCGCACCTGCATGGGCATGACCTCCACCTTTAGAGTTGGATCTAAAATTACCAGCGTGTGGACCTCTATCTCCTATCCAGTGCACATGGTCACCAATCTCCTTGATATCGTCGTAAGTATAGGGGTTGAAATGGTTACCTGCCTGACGCAAATACCTTGCGCCCTGAATCATCTGGAACATATGCGGAATGACGCATACAGTTACGAATGACTGTCCGTAGTCATTAAAATCTATACCCCATGGATTACTCGTTCCTTCAGCAAATAGTTCAAACTTCTTTGTGGTTGGATGGTAACGCCAAACACCTGCATTTAATCTGGTTCTTTGTGCATCACTTGAGCCTGGCGCTCCCACATTGGATTGTGTAAATACGCCATGCGTGCCATAAAGCCATCCATCCGGACCCCACCTCAGGTTATTCAACATCTCGTGCGTATCCTCATAACCCCAGCCATCAAGTAAAATTTGTGGGGGACCGGCGGGTTTGTCCGTCTTCATATCAATCGGAATGAACAATAAATTAGGTGCTGCCCCTAACCAAACTCCTCCCATTCCCAATTCGATTCCGGTTACAAGATTTAACCCCTCCATAAAAACAGTACGCTTATCCAATGTTCCATCTCCATTGGTATCTTCCATGATCAGGATTCTGTCTTTACCCTGCCCTTCCGCGGCGCGAATAGGGTAAGTATGAGCTTCTACTACCCAAAGCCTACCTCTAGCATCAATAGTGAAGCTAATCGGACGAATAATATCCGGTTCAGCGGCAGCAAGTTTAACGTTGAAACCATTCTTTGGAGTCATTGCCTCTGCTGCTTTCGGACCTGATAATCCCGAATTAATTATCGGATCTAGTGGAGGAAGAATAATGATATCCTCTTTCTTCAATTCATTCGGAAAATTTGGTCGGGTGGCATAAAACAAGAAATCATCGAAGTTGATATGCCCCCATATGTCGTCACCGATGTACGGGATCTGAGAAATTCCAGTCTCACTATCCACTAAACGAATAAAAATTTCCTTGTTCATCACCTCCCTCAAATCTACCACTACAGGTTGAAGCGTTGCCCTCCCCGCTCCTGTTATCTGGTAAATAACTTTATTGCCATCAGCCTGTACCAACTCCACTCTGGTATCTTGTAACGCACCACCAGATACTTTAAAAGAAGCAAATGGCTGCGTGACAGTAAATGGAACAGAGGTAAGGGTTCCAGTTCTTTTATAATTCTTAGTACCTCCGCTACTTATAAAATAAGCGCTACTGTTACCAGTTTTTACGTCTTTTTCATAAACAGAAGTAATGTCTGCCCCAACTAGCGCACTAGCAAATGCATCTCCTGTAGCTGTCCAGTCTTCAAGCGTGCCTTTTTCGAAATTCAGGTTTAGCGCTTTCACTCCTTTCTTTGGAAGAATACCAGCAATAACAACCTCCTTTTTAATCGCACCTTCTATTACCTCGATTTTTCCGACCATTCCTGCCGCGCGATGTCCGGGAATGCTACAGAAATAGACATCATTCTTATCTGCGCGAAATACAACACTGGAAGTATCACCTTTTTCAACTAAAGTTTTACTTTTTACGCCTGCCTTTTCAATCGCAATATCATGAGTCATTAATTCACCATTAACGACCTTTATGCGTACCAGTTCACCCTTACTCGCTTTTAATGTAGGGTTACGTTTGCCATCCTGACCAATATATCCGAGCATGGTCGATTCAAGGGTATACTCCCGGTCATACTTTATTTCCTTCTTAACGGATATGAAATTGAAGGTAGCATCTTTGAATGCATAGCCAAATGGAATTATAAGTACCGCAATTATAATAGTAAAAATGTAGCGTTTTGAAGCCATAATATAGTTGGTTTATTTGTGTTTAAAAAAGAAGTAATTAAGGGAGCGGTTGCAGCATGATGTCTTTATAAAAGACTTTGGTCTTGCCACCTCCATGAAGTTGAAAGGCAATATGTCCGGACTGTGGGATATTCTGATCCTCTTCCGTATAATCCACAGTTTGTGTGCCGTTTAGGAATATCTGAATGCGGCGACCTGTTGTTTTTACCTCGTAATCATTCCAATCGCTCGCTTTTAGAATTGATTTGACTTTTTTAGGATCTGCAGTTACCAGTAATTTATCTCGGCGGGATTCATCATATAATGAAGCCCAGAAACCTACTCCAATATCAGCTTGATAACCAATCATTTCAAAGTTTGGATCATTTATCCTTTGACTGTGAAACTGTACACCCCCGTTTACGAAACCATCAGTCCCTGTTAATTTGAATTTCAATTTAAGGCTATAATTGGAGTATTCAGCTTGCGTGCTAATAAATTCGTTTTGTGGAACCATGTCTTTACCGTTCCCACCTATTATGGCTCCGTTCTCAATTGTCCAGGTCTTGTTCAGATCTCCCTCCCATCCTTTAAAAGTTTTACCATCGAAGAGCCTAACCTTCTTTGTGAGGCTTTGGGCATTAGAAAATGGAATATAGGAGAGCGCAACTACAATTAATAAGTAAATAATTCTCATATAGATAATTAGAAGTTATTATTTGGTTACGACCTTAAAAAGGGCATTGTAATATAGAAAATTACCTTTGATTTCTAAAAATAAAGTGAATAATTAAGCAGTCAAACTTATCTAGTACTTCCAAAGATAGTAACCACCAAGTTTCGTTGCCCTGCACGATTCCTGTGCTCGCAGAGATAAATGCCCTGCCAGGTTCCAAAAGCCAACCTGCCCTGCGTAATTGGAATGGTAACTGACGAACCCAGAAGTGCAGCTTTCAGATGTGCAGGCATATCATCCGAACCCTCGTAATCATGTTCATAATCTGGATCATCTTCTCTTACAGTCTTGTTAAAGTACATTTCAAAATCAACTCTAACTGTTGGATCTGCATTCTCGTTGATAGTCAATGAGGCTGAGGTATGCTGAATAAAAACCTGACACATGCCCAGCTCAATCTTTAATAACTCCGGCAAAGCTGCTTCTACCTCTTCTGTGATCAAATGAAATCCTCTTTTTCTAGCTCTTAAACTAATCGTCTGCTGAAATATTTTCATATGCTACAATTTCTACTTATCTTGATACAACAAAATACATTCGAAAATGAGAAAACTATTTGTAACCTTGTTGGTGTTAGTGACAATCACCGGTAACTTATGGGCTCAGTCGCCTTCGGTTCTAGGTGCCTGGCTATTGAATAATGGAGGAGAGACACATTATCTATTTTTCCAGGACGGTTTTTGTTTTCATACCGTAAAACAGGGAAAAACATTTGTAATGAGCCAAGGTGGTAACTTTGAAGTTACTAATGGAAAGCTCAATATGAAGGTGCTTTACAACAGTAGTGATTCCACAAAAGTAGGTGAAGAAATGAGTCTGAGCTTCTCCTTGCCAGATAATCAACTTGTATTGCAAATGGAGGAAGGCGAAGTAAAGTTCTCAAAAATTGATGACGGCAAAGCCCCATTAGCGGGAGTATGGAAAATTACAGGGAGAATGGACGCTGACGGTAAAGTTGCAGATATCCATCAAACAGGGAGCAGACAAACTTATAAATTGCTTACCGGCACTAAATTTCAATGGGTTGCCATTGACCCTGAGAAGAAACAGTTTTCAGGTACTGGAGGTGGATCATACAGTTTCAAAGACGGAAAATACACGGAAAACATTGAGTTTTTCTCCAGAGATAATTCTCGCGTTGGTGCTGCATTGAGTTTTGATGGAAAACTAGAAGACGGAAAATGGCACCATAGCGGTCTTAGCAGCAAAGGTGATAAGATTTATGAGATTTGGGGAAATGCTAAATAAGGCGCACTACCATTCAATTTTATCTGCTAGCCCTTTTTAAACTGCAATTTATAATTTCCAGAGGAGAGCTGATAGACCCTAAATCCATCTTTTGTCCCCGCTTCTTTTAAACCAGATGTTCCCCCTTCAATAGCACCTGCTTCAGCAAGTGGTATTTGCAGGGTTGCCTTTGTGTTGGGCGGGATGGTAATCTCATACCAGAGTATCCCCTTTTCGCGTTTCCAGAAAGTTTTAATCAATCCGGCAGGCGAATCCATTGAGGCCCTCGCCCAGGTCATTTGTTCTTCCTTAAGCATAGGCGGCCTAAGCACAAAATGTTGCATACCTGGTTGATCCAAATTCTTTTTGATTCCGGCTAAGCCGTCGATGTACCAAGCTCCAGGATACAGATAGGAACTGTGCAATAAGGAATGGCCCGGAAGATCTTTCTCCCACATTTCCCAAATAGTAGTTGCCCCGTTCTCTTTCATATATCCCCAGCTAGGGTAAGTAGTTTGAGAGGTCATTGAATAGATCAGATCGTCACGACCTGCATCACGAAGAACTTTGAACAACATCGCTCCACCCGTAATTCCTACGTTAATATGACCTTTTCGAATTTCCAGAATTTCCTTCTCGAGACGCTTCATAACCAATGGTTTTAATGGCCCTGGCATAACCTCGCCAATTAATGCTGCTGCCAAGTTGGACATAGACCTATCAGAATAACTATAGTCATCACCATTATAATACTTCGCATGGATTGCCGCGCTGGTTGCTGAGGCTTGCTTTTCCCAATCCAGCGCTTCTCTGTTTTTGCCCAATACCCGAGCGATCTTAGCGGCCGTTCTAAAATTGTAAACCATATAGCAATTGTTGAGGAAAACAGTCTGAGGCTTATTGTTATTCATTCCTTCAGCTGTTGCACCAGGCCATAACCAATCACCCAGAAAATCCCAGTCTCCACCAAATCTCACAAGCATTTCATCCTTAGACTGTGTCTTCAAAAAAGCAAGCCAATCCTGAATCAACTCAAAGTTTTTGTTCAACATTCTCACATCACCTTCCTGCTGATAAATGAACCATGGCAATGAAACTACAATCCCACCCCAAGGTGGACCTCCGCCTCCCATGTAGGTGGGTGCACTATGTGGTAAAATCCCTTTATGCAATGGACGGCCACTCATCGAACCCTTATGAAACCAGGTAGTGTCATACATGTTCCCAACAACAGACTCCGTACCCTTCACATCCCGCCAATCTTCCATCCACTTGGTGTAAAAGGCACCCATCTTATAATTCATGATACCCGTCTCACAGGTGGCATGTGCGTCCCCACCATATCCAAGTCGTTCGCGTTGAGGGCAGTCAACAATGAAACCGCCAATAGATAGATTCTGGAAAGTCCATCTTACCGTTTTATAAATCCAGTTCTGTAAGGGATCAGAACATTCGAAGCTTGTGGATTCCTTATAATTTGTCCGCAACATCCAGCCTTGGATATCGGACAAAGCTGGTTGAGTCTTCAAACCCTTTATGGTTATCCACCTACCGGAACTATAATTGAAGCGGTTTCTAAAAGTACCCTTACCTGTTTTATCAATAATATAAGCACTATGGAGTGCAAAAGTTATATCATCCTGCGATCTTTCAGAATACAGAAATTCCACTTTATCACCCGGATTTCCGGAAATATTGACTGACGTCCAACCAGCGAAATTTATTCCCATATCCACGCGGAACGTTCCGTCTGGTCTGGCAACAATATTAATTGGTTTTATCTCCTCAAAGACTTTATTTGGTTCTACCTGCTGCGCAGATAATACTAGATTTGGTTTGTACACTATTGCTTTTTGCCAACCTGACTCATCAGTTTTAATGGCATTCCAATCGGAGACATAGTTGTTTGCATCGTAGAGCTCACCTCCCATTTTGCCAAAATCCCAAGTCCCCAGCAACTTATTTGGACTTTTATGCGTTATCCAACTTTCGTCGGTCTTTAGCAGTTGTCCTCCAATGTTCGCCTGCGCGATCACTATTGGAGTATTTGGCCTTGACTTTTCTATGTATGGACCAAAGATTGACCATGATGTACCCAGCCAAATTGCTATTACATTATCACCATTTTTAAGTAAGGGCGCTATATCATAAGCAACGTATCGAGCCCGTTTTGCATGATCAGTCACAGATGGCGACAGTACATCATCTGTGACTTTTTTGCCATTCACATACAGTTCGTGAAATCCCACAGAGGCCAAGAAAAGCATAGCACGTTCTGGTTTCTTCTCGACGTTAAAATTCTTCCGAAGCCAAGGATCCCATATGTTACAATCTGCAATTGCAGGGTTAAAAATCTGATCTGTACCGATCCATTTAGCCTGCCACTCTGATTGATTAAATAGACCAGTACTCCATTGAGCATTTTCGCTCCAGGCAGAAACATTTCCTTTGTCATCTTTGATGCGGATTTTCCAATAGTATGTTTTATCAGATAGCAATGTCTTCCCAGCATAGCTGATCAGTTGCATGTTAGAAGACTTGATCCAATCAGAATTCCATATCTCTCCTTTATTGGTCTTTAAGCTATTCACAGAGCCACTAACTAATATTTGATAAGCAGTTTGAGCCGATCCAAATTTGGAATTATCATTAGTTTTAAGTGTCCAGCTTAACCTCGGATGTAGTTCATCAAGCCCGTTTGGGTTCTCCAGATATTCACAACGTAGCTGCTCAGGCGATAGACTCGAGCGCTGACTAAAAGCATTATTGATAAATACTGTTAATAAGCTTAAAACAATACAGAAGGAGAGTTTGGCTATCTTGATATTCATATTATGGTTTATAGCTGGTTACACGAATCTAAGTAAAATTGCTAAATTCACAGTATGGAGAGACGGGAATTTGTAGCTTTAATTTGTGCTTTTCCAGCCCTTTGCGCTAAAAAATTACCAATAAATATTCTCCGGCAGGAACACTATGTAATGACGGTAAATGGCAAAGTAAGCCTTTCTGAGCTTGGAGGGGCTTTACCTCACGAGCATTTCATCACGGACTTTTCAGGGGCTGGAAGTGAAAACCATCCAGAATACACAGAATTGCAGGCCCTTGATCTATTATTACCTCACCTAAAAGCAGTAAGGGAACTCGGAATACAGACAATTTTTGAGTGCAGTCCATCATACATTGGGAAAAACGTAAAGCTTTTAAGAAAACTGTCGACGCTAAGTGACTTACACATCATAACTAATACCGGATATTATGCAGCCGTTAACCAGAAATATCTGCCGGATCATGCTTATACTGAATCTGCCATGAAGCTGGCCGAACGTTGGATTTCAGAATATGTAAATGGAATAGAGAGGAGTAAAATAAGGCCTGGGTTTATAAAATTGGGCAGCGATAATGCTCCTTTAAAAGAAGTAGAGATTAAACTGATTGAGGCTGCAGCGATAACCCACTTGAAAACAGGATTGAAAATAGCCATCCATACTGGCAATGCTGAAGCTGCGGTGCAGGAGCTAAAAATCCTGGAAAAGATGGGTGTAAAACCCTCAGCCTTCATCTGGGTACATGCTCAGAATGATCAAACTGGCGAAACACAGATCAGATTAGCGAAGAAGGGTTGCTGGATTAGTCTTGACGGTTTGAATAGTACAGAAAATTCATTAAACAAATACGAGAAAAATATCATGAAATTTAAGGCTGCTGGCCTACTTAACAGACTATTGATCTCCCATGACGATGGTTTCGCAGCAGTCAAAAAAGATGGTCAATCGGGCTTTAATCCTTACAAAAATGGCAACACCCTGCCATACGTAACGCTGTTTACGAAACTAAAACCAGCGCTTCTGAAGAATGGATTAACCGAAAAAGAATTCGATTTGCTTACGGTAACAAATCCAGCTAGCGCATTTCGAATAGATAAACGATAATTTGAGTTTGCAGATGCAGCAGCAAATATTTATTTTGCAGACAGTTGCAACAACGTGATTTTCGCTAGATTTATAGCATGAAATTTAGGTTGCTCATTTACATACTTGCTTTAGTTGTTTTAAATAGCTGTAGCAATAAAGAAAACAGTTCAGAAGAAACTACCACAACAACGCTTACGGTTCCCGTTGAGAACTTAACTTTTAAATTAAATGGAACATTTCCGCATGATACGTTATCCTTTACCGAAGGTTTTTTGGTGCACAATGGACAATTTATAGAAAGTACTGGTTCGCCAGATGATAAGCCTCAGGCAAAATCAGAAGTGGGGATATTAAATACGAAGACAGGAAAGCTTGATGCCAAAGTTGAATTAGACCGTTCCATTTATTTTGGGGAAGGTGTAGTTATTTTGAACGACAAGCTATATCAGGTGACTTATAAAAATCAGCAAGGTTTCATTTATGATGCAAAAAGCTTTAAAAAGCTCGGTGATTTTAAGTATGCCAATCTTGAAGGTTGGGGATTAACGACAGATGGCAAATCTATAATTATGAGCGATGGAACAAGTGCGTTGACCTACCTTGATCCAAACACGCAAAAGCCAATAAAGACCATTATTGTGACCAGAGGAGGCCAACCCTTAACTATGATCAATGAACTGGAGTATATCGACGGGTATATCTACGCCAATGTTTGGCTCAGCAATAATATTGTTAAAATTGACCCTGCTACGGGAAATGTGGTCGCCAATATTGACATGAACCCCATTTACGCTGCTGAAAAAGCGGATAATCCTAATGCTAATGAGATGAACGGCATTGCCTATGATCATGATACCAAAAAGATCTACGTTACTGGAAAAATGTGGTCGAAGGTTTATGAGATAGCATTTTAACACCCTTGACACCAAGATCCTGAATTCTGAAAACGTTACCAGATTCAGGATACATAGCTAATTGGATCTCCGTCATATTTTCTCTAGCTGAGGTTACAATTAACTCGTTGAGTTTATCACCAGCGAAACAGCAGTTTGTAATGTGCAGTGCAGGTATGGCAATCGTTTCTAATAGTTCTCCAGTAAATGGATTCCAACGACTAACTGCTCCACCTCCATATAAAGCGACCCACAACATACCCTGCTCGTCTATACTCATACCGTCAGGCACACCCATATTCTCAGGAATAACAACAGCAGATTTTTCAAATGATATATTACCGGCTGGATCGATAAGGTATGACTTTACCGTTCTTGTTGGAGTATCAATAAAATACATTCTTTTATGGTCTAAAGAAAAGCTGAGTCCATTTGGAATGGTTAGCCCTTCAAGTATTTCGAATGTTCCCCCATCTTTAGCTATGCGATATAAGCTACCAAGGCCTTCTCTAACCCGCATATCCATGTTGCCAATCCAGATATTTCCTTGTACATCAAATGCGCCATCGTTACAACGAAGATTTGATTCTCGGACTTTGATGGGTATGATCAGTTTCCATTCCTGCGTTAAAAGATTCAAGCTTACTATCCCATCTTCGCAACCCATCAACAACTGACTGCCCTCCCAAGAAAGGATTACTGCTATCTTTTTTCCTAAATTCCAGGTAACGCTACCTTCACAGCACAGTTTCTGCTCATGTAATATTCCCTTATGAATGTCTACCCAAAATATGCTTTGACGAGCTTCATGCCAAAAAGGTGATTCTCCAAGAATATTCTGGGATGTCGAAAAAGTAGATAGTTCTGCCATAAAAATAGTTAAAATGGAGAAAGACTTACTGCACTCCAGCCACCGTCTACCACGAGAGTCTGTCCCGTAATTTGTCCCGCAGCTGGTGAAACCAGAAATAACACTGCATTAGCTACATCTTCAACAGTACCCGCTCTTCCTGTTGGCGTTATACGTGCCCATGTACTTTTATAATCTTCATCTTCCATAGTTCGCTCAGTAAGTGTCGCCCCTGGGGCTACAGTATTCACTGTAATGCCATATTCAGAAAGTTCAATCACCAGGTTTTTCGCCAGCATCTGAAGTCCCGCCTTTGTCATGGCATAAGCTGCCAGGTCTTTGTGAGCCTGCTGACCAGTCACAGAGGACATAAGCAAGATCCTACCTCCCGTGTTTTGCTTGATCATTTGTCGCGCGGCACGTTGAGCCAGAAAGAAACTCCCTTGCAGATTAACTTTCATCACACCCTGAAAAGCCTCCGGTTCGTAACTGAGAAAATCTCCAAATAAGGTAATACCGGCGTTGGCGATAATAATATTAAGTTGTCCGAATTGTTCAACTGCTTTATCAACAAGACTCTGGATGAGGTCGATTTCGCCAGCATCGCCTGCGACAGCCATTGTTTGGTCCGGATAAAGCGAATTGATCCTGGCAGATACCGCATTAATTAATTCTTCGTCGCTATCATTCATAACCACGAAGACACCTTTCCTGGCAAGCTCCAGTGAAATCTGGTAGCCAATGCCTTTTCCTGCACCGGTAACAATGGCAACCAGCCCATTAAAGTC
Organism: Pedobacter sp.; assembly: GCA_014377665.1. GTDB lineage: Bacteria > Bacteroidota > Bacteroidia > Sphingobacteriales > Sphingobacteriaceae > Pedobacter. The sequence goes on from JACMPF010000250.1 coordinate 13,088, forward strand.
TATATCCATAAATAATTTTTAATGTGAATCTTTAACTACTTTACTGCCTGAACTACCTTTCAAAAAGTCGAAATCTGCACCAAGGTGCGCCTGTTCCACATGTTTCTGGTATAAGTGCGTATAGCCTCTTGCTACAATATGATCTCCCGGATTAAGGTTCGCTTTACGAGTCAGAATCTCTTCGTCGGATAGCTCCAAAGTAAGGGACTTATTGGCAACATCCAATGTAATCATATCTCCATTAAGAACTACTGCAAGTGTACCTCCAACGGCGGCTTCAGGTGAAACGTGCAGAACGACGGTTCCAAAACCCGTCCCACTCATTCGTCCATCAGAGATACGAACCATGTCTCTTATCCCCTTATCCAACAATTTCTTTGGAATAGACATATTGCCCACTTCAGGCATTCCCGGGTAACCTCTAGGCCCTACGTTCTTTAAAACCAGAACATCACCCTCCTCTACATCTAACTCAGGGTCATCTATCTTAAGTCTATAATCTTCAATATTCTCAAATACAACTGCTTTGCCACGGTGCTGCAACAAAGCGCTCGTAGCAGCAGAAGGCTTTAGCACTGCACCATTCTCACAAAGATTCCCCTTAACGACCACAATCCCGGCAGTGGTATTAAAAGGAGAAGACATGGAGCCAATCACATCTGTATTGAAACAATCGCAATCTTCATAATTGGCAGACATCGGCTTACCCGATACCGTAATGGCTTCATTATGTAAATGACTTTGCAACTCCTTCATCAACACTGGCAATCCTCCTGCATAGTAGAAGTCTTCCATAAAATACTTTCCGGAGGGTTGAAGGTTAGCCAATAGCGGCACACCTTTATCTAAAGTGTTGAAGTCATCTATATTCAGATCTACACCGATTCTAGCGGCTATTGCCAATAAGTGTATGATAAAATTAGTGGATCCTCCTATTGCCGCATTTACAGTGATCGCATTATCAAATGCTTGTCGCGTTAGAATCTGTGATGGCTTCAAATCTTCCCGCACCATATCTACGATCCTATTTCCTGATAAATGCGCTAAAGCTTTCCTCCGAGAATCGGATGCAGGTATTGCCGCATTATCAGCTAGAGAAAGACCAAGTGCCTCTACCATGCAAGCCATTGTAGATGCTGTACCCATCACCGCGCAATGTCCCCTGCTTCTTGCCAGACAAGATTCCGCAACATACAGCTCCTCATCAGTCATCAATCCAGAGCGGTTGTCTTCAAAGAAGTTCCAGATATCCGAAGTGCCGATATCCTTACCCCTGTGCTTACCGGTTAACATTGGACCACCAGAAACAACGATCGTTGGAATATCAACGCTACAAGCACCCATAACCAGCGCCGGAGTAGTTTTATCACAGCCACAAAGTAGCACTACACCGTCCAAAGGATTTGCTCTTATAGACTCTTCCACATCCATACTAACCAGATTTCTAAAAAGCATAGCCGTTGGTTTCATAAGTGTTTCTCCAAGTGACATTACCGGAAATTCAACAGGAAAGCCACCCGCTTCATAGATACCATTCTTTACAGATTCAGCTATTTCGCGAAAGTGCGCATTACATGGGGTGAGCTCAGACCAGGTATTACATATACCGATCACTGGTTTCCCATTCAATTGATGCGATGGAATACCCTGGTTCTTCATCCAGGCACGATAAATAAACCCATCTTTACCTTTTTTACCAAACCACTCCTGACTCCTTAATTGTTCCTTCTGCATAATTGATTGTATACCTGGTTAATTGCCTAATGTAGAAATATAAGTTTAAATCCGAATACCAATTGCTAAAGTGAAAGTTAGCATGTTGGTATTTGGGATATTGGCGCTGCGACTTTTTCCCTGAAAAACCGGACGTAGTGTACGAGTTCCCCGCAAATCAAGATACCCTCCAAGTCGCTTAGTAGAGTTTTCACCTATCTGAAACCCAGCAAGGACATTATTGTTATACAATCTAACATTGTTCAAGTTGGCGTTTTCATTAGCAGCCCTATATCCATCTCCATCTAAACCCTCAGCATACCGAAGTGTTGTTTTGCTATGAATTGCCATTGCAGGAGCTATGCCTATATATCCTACTAATCTTAAGGATGAAGAAGGCTCGTTGAAATTGTAATTAATAGTGACAGGAATTTCCAGGTAATCGATGTTATAAGTGAAACGGTTAGTGGCAGTATTCTCACCCTCTTCATTCAGGACAACTGCATAATTGTTTTCTTCTTTGTAAGCCATACCTCTGGAGCTAAAAAGGAATTCTACTCCTAATGAGAAACCCTTAGGCAGTAAGAATTCCGCTGTCAGACCACCCATACCAGAAATTCGCACATCACGGTCAAAGAATTCGAAGCGCGTTCCCGTCTTTTGATCAAAAGGAGCTACGGATTGTGTAAACAAGGAGAAGTTTGCACCGACTTTAGCGCCTAACCTAATGGACCGCTCCTGGGCCTGAACGCAGAAGGCGGACAGCGCAAGCGCTGCCATAATGATTAATTTTTTCATTTAGGTTTATATTTAGTTTCATTGTGTGTGGTATAAATATAATTAAAAAAGAACTTATTTCCTTTTGGTCTCAAATCATTTATGTCTCATTTTTGTTAACATACCAGCAATGAAATCAAAAACAGCGTCCAAGAAATCCATATATCAATTGCTTCATTTATTCGGAATCCGTCAAATTAAAAAGCCTGCAGATGCCTCAAGGCCATTTGGATATGGAAAAGAATTATCCTTCTGGTCATTCATTGTCTCCATATAAATCTTTGGCTTAGGAGGAGGCTTATCTATTTATCAGGGCATCACTCACATTACCCATCCGGACGAGCTTAGACATCCGACATGGAATTATGTAGTCTTAGGCTTATCCGTCATATTTGAAGGAATATCTCTTTATATTGCTGCGAAAAAATTTATTGCAGTGCGCGGGAAAGAATTTTGGTGGTCGGCCATAATTAAAAGTAAGAACCATCTAACTTTCTAGGTCTCTTGAAAATGGAGGTGCCGTATTATGATTAAGCATCGTAGCGATGTGTCTTTTCATCGGACATGATTACAATTTGCCATTGAAGGACGGATTAGCCTCATTATTAGTTGGATTACTACTAGTTGGGATTTCAGTAATCCTTGCCAGAGAAAGCAAAAGGGTGCTTTTGCCCAACCAGTTGCCTCAGAGCCCCCTACTTGTTACCTTTGAGTTGTGTACCAGCTCTATTCAATCAGGCTATAACACTGACTTGCGATCTCGAACTCTTCGTTAGTTGGAATAACAAGAATCCTAACCTTGCCGTCTGAATTACTAATATCACTTATCACCCCACTATAGCTTGCATTCTGCTCTTCGTTCAATAATATACCCAGAAAGTCCAATTCTTTGCAAATTGCCTTTCGTAGATCTACATCATTCTCTCCTACACCTGCGGTAAAAATAATCGCGTCAATTCCGTTCAATACAGCAGCATAGCAACCTATAAATTTCTTTATTCTATATGCGTATAGTTTGATAGCCAAAATAGCCTTTTCATCTCCTTGAGCTACCAATTTCCGGATGTCCCTCATATCACTTGAGCCGCCAACACCAAGGAGTCCAGATTGTTTATTCAATAGCTTACTGAGTTGCTCCAACGTGTAGCCTTCATGTTCCATTAGGTGAAAGATCACTGAAGGATCAATATCGCCTGAGCGAGTTCCCATCATTAAACCACTAAGTGGACCAAATCCCATTGAAGTATC
>JACMPF010000251.1 GCA_014377665.1 Pedobacter sp.
CAGAAGATCCAATCGTCTCTGTAGATATTTTAGATAACCCACATTCTTGTATATTTGATGCACAGCTAACCTCTATCGTAGGTGATATGGTCAAGGTAGTAGGCTGGTATGATAATGAATCCGGCTACTCCGCAAGATTGGTCGATCTTGTACAAATGATTGATAGTCAAAATGGTTAAGTACATTACGCCAATGCAAACACTGCCCCTTAGAAGTAAGGTGCTTAGAAATGGTCTGGAACTGGAAAAATGTATCTTTCCAACCGATGACATCGAAGATGGTTTTCACCTCGGCTTCTCAAGCGGCGATAAAATCACTTCTATTGCTACCTTTTTCTGGGAAGATTATCCCGATGATGCAGTAGGAGGTGTCCGCCTTAGAGGTATGGCCACTCACCCGGATCATACCGGAAAAGGCCAGGGTGCAGCCATTATAAAATTTGCAGTCAACGAGCTCAGTTCTCAGAATGCTTCTTATATTTGGTGCAATGCCCGCAAAATTGCTATGGGCTTTTATAAAAAATTAGGCTTCGAAGTCATTTCCGATGAGTTCGACATCCCCGGGATAGGGCCGCACTTTAACATGATCAAAACTTTAACATAACCTTTTTACTTTAAAATAATGAAGACAGTAGACGATTGTAATTTCAAAGATAAAAAAGCCCTCATCAGAGTAGATTTTAACGTACCCCTGGATAAGGACTTTAACATTACTGATGATAAACGCATGCGCGCAGCATTGCCTACCATCAACAAGATCCTTAAAGATGGTGGATCAGTTGTTTTAATGTCTCACCTCGGCCGACCAAAAGGCGGTCCGGAAGAAAAGTATTCTTTGAAACACATCTTAGCTGATCTTTCGAAAATTTTGGATCTGGAAGTGAAATTCGTCTCAGATTGTATCGGCGAGGAAGCGGAAGCTGCAGCTAAAGCTCTTGCTCCTGGTGAGGTGTTGCTTCTGGAAAACCTTCGTTTCTACCCAGAGGAAGAAAAAGGGGATAAAGAGTTTGCCAGTAAATTGGCTAAATTGGGTGATGTCTACGTAAACGATGCTTTTGGTACTGCTCACCGTGCGCATGCCTCTACAGCTATTGTAGCAGAATTTTTTCCTATTGATAAATACTTCGGTTACCTAATGGCTGAGGAGCTTAAGAATGCCGAAAAAGTAAACCACGGTGCTGAAAAGCCTTTTACTGCCATCATGGGTGGTGCAAAGGTTTCTGATAAGATTTTATTGATCGAAAGTCTGTTAGATAAAGTGGATAACATTATCATCGGTGGCGGAATGGCTTACACTTTCGCAAAAGCGCAAGGCGGTGAAATAGGTACTTCATTATTGGAAGAAGATAGAATGGCACTGTGCCTGGAGCTCCTGGAGAAAGCCAAAGCTAAGGGGGTGAACTTGTTACTTCCACTGGATACAGTGATCGCCGATAAGTTCGACAATGATGCTCAAAAAAATACGGTCGACACTGGAAAGATTCCGGCCGACTGGATGGGCCTTGACATAGGTCCGAAGTCTATCGAATTGTTTTCAAAGGTGATCAAGGAGTCAAAAACCTTGCTTTGGAATGGTCCGATGGGCGTGTTCGAAATGGCTAATTTCGAGCAGGGAACACGTGCCATTGCAGACGCAGTTGTGGCTGCCACACAAGATAATAATGCCTTCTCATTAATCGGTGGTGGAGACTCGGCAGCAGCAATAGCTAAATTTAATTTAGAAGAGAAAGTTAGTTATGTATCTACCGGTGGTGGTGCATTGCTTGAATATATGGAAGGAAAGGAATTGCCTGGAGTTAAGGCAATTAACGACTAGCATAGATCTTGTATTTGTAAGACAGGCGTTTCGGGATACCGGAATGCCTGTTTTTTTTACCCCCCTGTTTTTAGGCTTCTAATGGATCAAAATGAGGGCTAGTGGTAGGAATATAATATGTGGAAAACTTTTTGTGGTAGGATGTGGTAAAAAGTGGTAGAAGTACCTATTTTTACAATACACAATAAGCACATATTAGAGAATGGTTCAGTTGTTAGGAGAGTTTGATTGTAAATTAGATGCTAAGGGCCGTCTTATGGTACCTTCCAGGCTGCTTAAGCAATTGCCTAATGCTGATAAAGAAGGACTTATCATTAAACGTGGTTTTGAGAAACACCTCACTATTTACCCAGCAAGTGTATGGGGAAAAATCGTAGAAGACCTTTCTACTCTCAACCAATACGAACAAAAAACAAGAGAATTTATTCGTTACTTCACCCGCGGTCTGGCAGATCTTCCAATGGATGCTACCGGTCGTGTCAATCTGCCTAACGCTTTAATGGAGTCTGTAGGCATTGAGGTGAATTCTGAAGTCGTGCTCGCCTGCCAGTTCGATAAGATCGAAGTATGGTCGAAATCTGTATACGAAGCGCAGTTTGATAAAGCGCCTGCTGATTTCTCTATGATGGCAGAAGAGCTTTTAGGCAACAAGAACAGGAGGCTAAATGGAGAGTAACTACCACGTCCCTGTGTTATTACAAGAATGCATCAATGGATTGGATATCAAACCCAATGGGGTTTATGTGGATGTTACGTTCGGTGGAGGTGGTCACTCCCGCGAGATCCTGAAGCATCTGGGCAAAGACGGTGTTTTGATCGCCTTTGACCAGGATCCTGATGCGCAACGCAATAAGATCGATGACCCCCGCTTTCAGTTTGTGGACCAGAATTTCGCCTTCCTAAAAAATAACCTACGCTTACTGGGTTTTAAAACGGTAGACGGTATTCTCGCTGATCTCGGTGTTTCTTCTCACCAATTCAATGAGCCGGAACGAGGTTTCTCTACCAGGTTTGAGTCTGCGCTGGATATGCGTATGGATAAACAGGGAAAGCTTACTGCGGCGGAGGTGTTGAATACTTACACGGAAGACAAGCTGCACAAGATATTTGGAATCTATGGCGAAGTGAAAAATGCTAAATCACTGTCAAAAGCCGTCGTGACTGGTCGTGTCGAGAAGCCAATAGTAACGCTTTCAGATTTTAAAAAAATAATTGAAGCTCAGATCCCTAAAGGAAAAGAGAATAAATATATGGCTCAGGTTTTCCAGGCCCTACGTATAGAAGTTAACGCGGAGATCGAAGTGTTGGAAAATTTTTTATTGCAAACTGCGGATGTGCTCAAAGAGGGTGGCAGATTGGTGGTACTGTCTTACCATTCTTTGGAAGACAGGCCAGTGAAAAATTACCTGGCTAAAGGGAAATTCCGTGGGGAGGTAGAAAAAGATTTCTTTGGCAACGAGCAAAAGCCTTTCAAAGTGATCACTCGCAAAGCGGTAATTGCCAATGAAACCGAATTGCTAAAAAATAGCAGGTCCAGAAGTGCGAAACTTAGAATTGGGGAGCGATTATGAATAACCGGTTCAGAGAAAATTTAGAAGAGGGTGAGCAACTGGAAGAGCTGGAGGAAAAGCCAAAAAGGAAGGCTCCTGAAAAGGATAATTTCTTAAAGAAGTTTTTGACCGAAGGGGTAGTTAGCAAAGAAGCGGCAACGGAAGCGTTGCCTTTCCTGATTTTCATTTCCTTGCTGTGTATGTTATACATCGCCAACAGCCATATGGCAGTGAAGAATATCCGAACCATCGATAAACTGGGTAAAGAAGTAAAAGAATTGAGCTGGGAGTATAAGTCACTAAAGGCGGATCTGATGTTTAAAAGCAAATTGACTGAAGTGGCAAAAAAAGTAGATACGCTGGGAATTAAAGAATTAACTGAACCGCCAAATAAAATTGTAGTCAGCAGTAATGAACATTAGACAGAACATATTATTAAGGGTTTACCTTTCCTTTGGGCTGATCGTGCTGTTTGCCGTGGCAGTATTAGTTAGGCTTGGTGATGTACAATTTGTAGAGGGACAAAAATGGCGTGCCATGGCCGATAGTCTCTCTACAAAGTACGTTTCTGTAGAAGCTGCCAGAGGGAATATTTACTCTGTAGACGGAAGTTTACTTGCTACTTCTATTCCCGAGTATGAACTGCGTATGGATACCTATGCGGGTGGTATAGCTGATGATAAGGTTTTCAACGCTAAAGTAGATTCATTAAGTCTGGCATTGTCGGGCTTTTTCAAAGATAAAAACGCAAAAGCGTATTCGCGCTATCTGCGTTCTGCCAGGCAGGATGGACAACGTTACTTGCTGATTAAACGTAAGGTAGATTATCAGGAGCTTAAGGTGATCCGCACTTTTCCATTGTATAATATAGGAAAACATACCGGTGGGCTGATCGCCGTCCAGCAGAACAAACGGATCAAGCCATTTAAGTTTTTGGCTGCGCGTACTATTGGCTACAAAAACGAAAACGTAGCGAACGGGGTGGGGCTCGAAGGTGCATACGGAGAATACATCAACGGGGAATCTGGTAAACGCCTGATGCAAAGAATAGCCGGTGGTGTTTGGATGCCAATTAATGACGAAGCTGAAGTGGCACCTACTGAGGGTGCCGATATCATTTCTACCATAGATATCAATATGCAGGATTTGGCGCAAAGTGCCTTAGAGAAGCAATTGATTGCCAGTGATGCGCACCACGGTGCTGTGGTTTTGATGGAGGTGAAGACAGGCGAGATCAGGGCTATCGCCAACTATACCAAAGTGGCTCCGGGTAAATATAAAGAAACATTCAACTATGCGATCGCCGGGAATCAGGACCCTGGATCGACATTTAAAGTGGCGTCTTACATGGCGCTGTTAGAAGATAATATGGTGGATACCAACTCCATGATTGGTACTGGTAGCTACCAAATTCCAGGCAAACTGATTAAGGACTCGCATGGTAGTATCGGCGTAGTAACCGTTAAAAGAGCGTTTGAGGAATCCTCAAACGCGGCAATCGCACAGATGGTAAACACACATTACAGAAATGACCAGGCGAAGTTTACAGATCATTTGTACGACTGGCACTTAAACGAAAAGCTAGTACTACAGATCCCTGGGGAGGCTCAACCTGTTGTTAAAAATCCAAAGAATACAAGCTGGAACAAGAATATGACCCTCGCCCAAATGGCCTATGGTTATGAAATGCAGCTAACGCCGTTAAAGATGCTTTCATTCTACAACGCGATCGCTAATAACGGAAGGTATGTGGCACCAATCTTCGTTAAAGAGATTAGAAAGCTAGGTAATCCAATCAAGCAATTTCAGGCACGTGTGATCAATGAGCAGATAGCATCTCCAAAAACGATCAGGAAAATGCGGGCCTTATTGGAAGGCGTATTCACCAATGGTACTGGGAAAAGTCTGGCTTCTAAATTCTACCCGATTGCGGGTAAAACTGGTACAGCACAGGTGGCAGACGGCAATAGAGGTTATAAAGCGAACAGACAGTATCAAAGTTCATTCTGCGGATACTTTCCGGCAGATAACCCTAAATATTCCTTAATAGTAGTGATAAATGATCCTAAAGGTGCTTATTATGCTGCCCTTGTAGCTGGCCCCCCCTTTAGAGAGATCGCTGATAGGATCTATGCAAGTGATGCACAGATGTACAATAAGATGTCAAGTCACCTGGTGGGTAACACAGTAAACCCGGAAGCTAAATCAGGTCCTAGTAAACTAGTGAAAAAGGTATATGGTGCTTTTGGGATTAAAGCTTTGTATGCTGCGAAAACTGCAAAGCTGGATACCAATAACGGTGTGGCTTACGAGGAGTTCAATACGGTTAAAGGACTAATGCCCGACATCAAAGGAATGGGTTTGAAAGATGCCCTTTTCCTTACAGGAAACGCCGGATTAAAAACTAAAGTTAAAGGAAGCGGAAGGGTAGTGGCACAATCCATCGCTGCCGGTTCAAGAATAGGTAGAGGCTTGGCTTTAATTATAGAATTACAATAGCATGAAGCTACAGGATATATTATATGGCGTGGCAATTAAGGAACTTGTTGGGACAACCAAGAGGGATGTGGCTGCGCTTGTGTTCGACTCCCGTAAAGTAGTTTCCGGTTCGGTTTTCTTTGCCATTAAAGGAACGCTTTCTGATGGCCACACTTACATTGCATCCACTATCCAAGCAGGTGCCGAAGTAATTATTTGTGAGCATTTGCCGGAGACCTTTGTTGATGAAGTAACGTATATTCAGGTTGCAGATCCATCTGCTGCACTGGGCATCATGGCTTCGAACTTTTACGGCAATCCATCAGCAAAAATTCAGTTGGTTGGTATTACCGGAACGAATGGGAAGACCACCATCGCTACCTTACTATTTAAATTATTCAGGGAGCTGGGTTATAAAGTTGGTTTGATCTCCACGGTTCAGAACCAAATCAATGAAGAAGTAATTATAGCTACCCATACCACCCCAAATCCATTGGCTTTAAATAAGCTGCTGGATAGAATGGTGTCTGAAGGTTGCGGTTATTGCTTCATGGAGGTGAGCTCGCACGCGGTGGTTCAACACCGAATAGAGGGACTCAATTTTGCAGGAGGCATTTTCTCTAACATTACACATGATCACCTTGATTTTCACCTGACTTTCGACAATTACATTAAAGCCAAGAGAGGTTTTTTCGAGAGGCTACCGAAAGGTGCTTTCGCATTGACCAATGCCGATGATAAAAATGGAATGATCATGCTGCAGAATTCAAAGGCAACCAAAAAGACTTATGCCTTAAAGCAACTGGCTGATTATAAAGCTACCGTAGTAGAAAATAGCTTTAATGGCCTGCACCTTGATATTGATGGCATTGAGGTGTTCTTTAAGCTGGTTGGCTCATTCAATGCTTATAATTTACTGGCTGTGTATGGCACTGCACTTTTGCTAGGGCAGGATAAGCTTACGGTACTAACGACCTTGAGTCGCCTTGATGGTGCCGAAGGAAGATTTGAATATGTAAACTCCAAGACAGGAGTGATCGGCATCGTTGATTATGCCCATACCCCGGATGCGGTTCAGAATGTGTTAAGTACAGTTCAGAATATCCGTAAGGGTAATGAGCAGGTCATTACCGTAATTGGATGCGGCGGCGACAGGGATAAAACTAAACGCCCGATAATGGCTCAGGTAGCCTGCGATTGGAGCGATAAGGTGATTCTAACATCCGACAATCCAAGAAGGGAAGATCCTCAAGTGATCATCAAAGAGATGGAGCAGGGTGTATCACCAACAAACAAAAGAAAAACACTGAGTATCACAGATAGAAAAGAAGCGATTAAAACTGCTTGTCACTTGGCAAAACCTGGCGATATTATAATAGTGGCAGGAAAGGGGCATGAGAAATATCAAGAAGTAAATGGGGTTAGGCATCATTTCGATGATAAAGAGATTTTATTGGAACAATTTAACTTAATCAACTAATGTTATATTATCTATTCGAGTATTTAAATCAGAATTATGATTTTCCCGGATTAAGGTTGTTTCAGTACATTACCTTTAGAACCTCTCTTGCTATCATTATCTCTTTGCTGATCACTACCGTTTTTGGTAGACGCATCATTAACTATTTGCAATTGATGCAGGTAGGTGAGCCGGTAAGGAACCTGGGCTTAGAAGGGCAAATGCAAAAACAGGGTACCCCTACTATGGGTGGTATAATGATTTTACTGGGAATCTTAATCCCTACGTTGTTGCTGGCAAATCTTAATAATATTTACGTGATCCTAATGATCATAACTACAGTTTGGATGGGCGTGATTGGTTTTGTAGATGATTACATAAAGGTATTCAAGAAAAATAAGGAAGGATTAGCAGGCAGGTTTAAGGTGGTTGGTCAAGTTGGTTTAGCCATCATCATCGGCTGGACGATGTATTTCAATCCGAATATCGTAGTAAGACAAACAGTAGATGAAGGGAGTACTACTACAAAAGCAGTCGCTCCAATGGTGTTAAGACAAAAGGGTGAAAATTTCTATTATACTCAGGATGTAAAGTCGACCATGACCAATGTTCCTATCTATAAAAACAATGAGTTTGATTACGCCAAAGTCCTCAAGTTTTTAGGGCCTGGCTATGAAAAATATGCGGTGTTCGTGTTCATGCTGTTTGTGATCGTTATCATCACCGCAGTATCAAACGGTGCGAATATCACAGATGGGATTGACGGTCTCGCGACCGGGACTTCGGCGATTATCGGTATAACTTTAGGTCTGCTGGCCTATGTAAGTGGTAACACGGTGATTGCGGATTACCTGAACATTATGTATATACCTAATTCAGGTGAGCTGATGATTTTCTCTGGGGCTTTTGTAGGCGCTTGTGTAGGTTTCCTATGGTACAACTCTTATCCAGCCCAGGTATTTATGGGAGATACAGGAAGTTTGGCAATTGGTGGGATCATCGCGGCTTTTGCAATCATGATTAGAAAAGAATTATTGATTCCTGTTTTGTGCGGAGTGTTCTTGGTTGAAAATCTCTCGGTAATTATCCAGGTCAGTTATTTCAAATACACCAAGAAGCGCACTGGTGAAGGCAAACGGGTATTCTTGATGGCACCTCTCCACCACCATTACCAGAAGAAAGGCTTTCATGAGGCTAAAATTGTAATAAGGTTCTGGATCATCGGAATTCTGCTGGCTATCATTACCATCATCACCTTAAAAGTACGCTAATGGAAAAGGGGAAGATTGTTGTGTTGGGTGCCGGTGAAAGCGGTGTGGGTGCTGCATTGTTGGCGCAGAAGCAGGGTTTTGCCGTCTTTGTATCCGATTTCGGCGCTATTCCGAGTCAATATAAAACACAGTTGGAAGAATTAAACATTCCTTTTGAGGAGCAGCAACATACTTCCGCGTTGATATTGGAAGCTGTAGAAGTGATCAAAAGTCCGGGTATTCCCGATACGGTTCCAATTATGAAGGAAATTAAGCAAAAGGAGATTCCCGTGATCTCAGAAATTGAGTTTGCTAAAAGATATACCAATGCAAAAACGGTTTGCATTACCGGATCAAACGGTAAAACCACTACAACTATGCTCACCTACCATATCCTGAAAAATGCAGGTTTCAATGTAGGCCTGGCTGGGAACATCGGGAATAGCTTTGCTGCGCAGGTGGCTACCGAAGATTTCGAATGGTACGTACTGGAGCTTTCCAGCTTCATGCTGGACGATATGCATGAGTTTAAGGCAGACATCGCCGTGCTGCTGAACATTACGCCTGATCATTTGGATAGGTACGATTATAAGATGGGAAACTATGCTGCATCGAAAATGCGCATCACCAGAAACCAGTCGGCCGATGATGTTTTCATCTACTGTGCCGACGACGAAGAAACAAGACAGATCCTAAAGAAGAATAGGATCAATGCAAGAGCTTACCCTTTTTCTATCCGCAAGAAGGTAGAGAATGGCGCTTATTTAGAGAACGACAACATACAAATCAATATAAACCTAAACGATCCATTAACCATGTCTATTTCAGAGTTAGCCCTTCAAGGCAAGCACAACATTTACAATTCTATGGCTTCGGGCATAGTTGCCAAAGTACTGGAGATTCGCAATGCTACCATTCGCGAGAGCATGGGGGATTTCAAGAATATCGAGCATAGACTGGAGCACGTGGCGAAGATCTCGGGTGTGAATTATATCAACGATTCTAAGGCTACCAACGTAAACTCTACCTGGTATGCCCTGGAAAGCGTAAGCAACCATGTAATCCTGATCATGGGTGGTGTTGACAAAGGCAATGACTATGAGATGCTGAAAGATATGGTACATCAAAAGGTTAAGGCCATTGTATGTTTAGGGAAGGACAATAAACGAATTCACGAAGCTTTCGACGATGATGTAGAGATCATAGTGAATACTTTCTCTGCACACGAAGCAGTTCAGGTGGCTTACCATCTTGCTAAAAAAGGAGATACGGTATTGTTATCACCAGCCTGTGCAAGTTTTGACCTATTTAAGAATTATGAAGACAGAGGTAACCAATTTAAGGCGGCTGTAAAAGAATTATAATATGATTGGTATCAGTACTATTCTGGATAAGACAAGAGGTGACCGCTGGATCTGGCTGATCATTATCATGTTGTCTATGATCTCTATTCTCACTGTGTATAGTGCTACCGGGACAATTGCGTACAATAAAGGAATGGCCGTAGAAAAGTACTTGTTGTATAAACACGTAATCTTTGTGATCATCGGTATCGCCATGATCTATGTGGCGCATTTGTTGGATTATAAGTACTACGCAGGGATATCTAAGATTTTGATGCTGATCACGATTCCCTTGCTGCTATATACGGCGGCTTTTGGAGAACACATCAATGATGCATCCCGCTGGGTAAAGATTCCTTTAATCGGTTTGACGTTTCAGACTTCCGATTTAGCGAAGCTGGCACTGATTACTTTTTTGGCAAGGATGCTGACCCGTAAGCAGGAGAATATTAAGGATGTGAAACAAGCATTTCTTCCAATTATGGGTTCCGTATGTGTTGTTTTTGCATTGATCGCCTGGGCTAACTTATCTACCGCGCTGATGCTGTTTGGTGTAAGTATTTTGTTGCTGATAATTGGCAGGATTAGTATTAAGCAGATCATGATGGTTTGCGTAGGAGGGGGGATCCTATTGTTGTTCATAGTATTCCTCGGACCACGTTCCGCCACCTATAAATCAAGAGTAAACTCTTTCTTACATCCGGAGCTGCAGAACTCTGATAAGACATATCAGGCCGACCAGTCGAAGATAGCTTTAGCTACTGGAGGAGTTTTCGGTAAGGGGCCAGGAAACAGTACACAAAGAAATTTTTTGCCACATCCTTATTCAGATTTTATTTTCGCGATCATAGTGGAAGAGTATGGAACATTTGGTGCGCTGGTAATGGTAATGTTATATGTAACCTTGCTTTACCGATGTGTGCGAATTGTGACGAAGGCGCCCAAGGCATTCGGGGCTCTTTTGGCCGCAGGATTAAGCTTTAGTTTGACGATTCAGGCTTTTGCAAACATGGCGGTTGCGGTAGGCTTAGGTCCGGTAACAGGAGTTCCCTTGCCACTGGTAAGTATGGGTGGTACCTCCCTAATTTTTACGAGTATCGCTTTCGGGATCATCCTGAGTGTAAGTAAAGATGTTGAAGAGTACGGAAGTAAAAAGATAATTGTAGGGGAGATACCTGCAATGGCATAACAAATTATGGGAGCAACAAGAATAATCATTTCAGGAGGTGGTACAGGCGGACATATATTTCCTGCGATATCCATAGCGAATGCGTTGAGGCGCATTAGACCGGACTGTGAGATTTTATTTGTTGGCGCTACAGGCAGAATGGAGATGGAAAAGATTCCTGCTGCCGGATATAAAATTATAGGCCTAAATATTAGTGGAATTCAGCGTGGCTCCATTTTAAAGAACCTGGGTTTGCCTTTTAAGGTACTTGGAAGCGTACATAAGGCGTTGCAATTGATCCGTGATTTCAGGCCTGACGTGGTAGTCGGTGTTGGAGGTTACGCATCTGGTCCGATTCTATTTGCCGCTTCATTAAAAAACATTCCCTACCTCATACAGGAGCAGAACTCTTATGCGGGGGTAACTAACAAGTGGTTGGGGAAGAAGGCTGCGAGAGTATGCGTGGCTTTTGATGATATGGACCAGTTTTTCCCTGCATACAACATATTAAAAACTGGAAATCCGGTTAGAAGAGATGTAGTAAACATCTTAAATAAGCACCATGAGGGAGCAGAGATGCTGAAGCTAGATCCTTTGAAAAGAACTATTCTGGTAACAGGGGGGAGCTTAGGTGCGCTTACGCTCAATAAAAGTATCGAGAAACACCTTCCGGAATTGCTTGCCGCCGATGTACAGGTAGTATGGCAAACGGGTAAATCTTATTATAAGGGAATAATTGAACGTTTGGGCATAGATTTTCATCCCAATGTGCGGATCCTTGAGTTTTTGAATAAGATGGACATGGCCTATGCCGCAGCAGATCTTATCATATCAAGAGCAGGTGCGGGTACGATTGCAGAACTTTGCTTGATCAAGAAGCCGGTGATCCTGGTGCCTTCCCCAAATGTTGCGGAAGACCACCAGTCGAAAAATGCGATGGCATTGGTAAAAAATAGTGCCGCGATATTAATCAACGACCGCTCTGCTGAAGACACCTTGGTAAGCGAAGCTTTGCTGTTGCTGGACGACGAAGACAAGATGGGAAAACTGGCAGAGAATATTGGTAAAATGGGCCTGCCGGATGCGGATGATCTC
Organism: Pedobacter sp.; assembly: GCA_014377665.1. GTDB lineage: Bacteria > Bacteroidota > Bacteroidia > Sphingobacteriales > Sphingobacteriaceae > Pedobacter. The sequence continues at coordinate 12,159 of JACMPF010000251.1, forward strand.
ATCGCGCTGGAAGTACTTGAACTTGCAGAAAGGGGGCTTGGCAGATGATGAAGCTTGATACCATCAAAAGCGTATATCTTATTGGCATAGGCGGTATTGGTATGAGTGCGATTGCCCGCTATTTTCTGAATAGGGGATGTTTAGTGGCTGGTTATGATAAAACAAAAACCAATCTGACCACTATTCTTGAAACGGAAGGCATGACGATCTCTTACGAAGACGAGCTAAGCACATTGCCCGAGGGATTGAAGGCTGGAGATTTAGAGCTCCTAGTTGTATATACTCCTGCGATTCCGAAAGAGGCTAAAATCTTAAGTTATTTCAAAGCACATGATTTTTCATTGAAGAAACGCTCGGAAGTATTGGGCATCATTAGCAGGGGGCAGTTTTGTATTGCTGTTGCTGGTACGCATGGGAAAACGACAACCTCTTCGATCATTGCGCATCTTTTAACAGACACAGGCTTTGGATGTACCGCTTTTCTGGGTGGTATCGCCACAAATTTTGAAAGTAATTTTATTCTTGGAAATAATGATGTGGTTGTGGTGGAGGCGGATGAATATGACCGATCCTTCTTAACGTTGAACCCTGATATTGCAGTGATCACTTCTATGGATGCTGATCATCTGGATATTTACGGCGATGAATCACAATTACACGATTCATTTAGATTATTTGCCATGCAACTAAAGGATAGCGGTACGTTGTTTGTAAAATCGGGCTTGCAGATGGACGCTGGAACCAGTTACGGAATTGATAAAAAGGCGAGCATCAGCGCTTCAAACATTAGGGTAGAAAATGCGCATTTCCTTTTCGATTATTCGGATGCTAAACACACAATTACTGACTTAAATTTGCTTCTTCCCGGAAGACACAATATTGAGAATGCGGTAGCTGCAATAGCCGTTGCGCTGCAAATGGGCATCAATGCAGATTTGATTAAAAAGGCGGTTGCAAGTTTCAAAGGGGTAAAAAGGCGATTCGAATATATTGTTAACAGCCCTGAAGTAATTTACGTGGACGATTATGCACACCATCCAGAAGAATTAAGGGCATGCTTTGACGCGGTAAGAGAACTGTATCCCACCAAGAAATTGACCGTGATTTTTCAGCCACATCTCTTTAGCAGAACTCGTGATTTCGCGGATGGATTTGCAGAGGTACTGAGCAGTGTAGATGATCTTCTGTTGCTTGAGATTTACCCCGCAAGGGAGATGCCTTTGGAAGGAATTGATGCCAGGTATTTATTGGATAAGATAGCACTTGTCGAGAAAGCTATTTACTCTAAAGCGGATGTTCTTGAAGCAATTGAAAATAAAAGACCTGAATTACTGGTAACGGTAGGCGCAGGGGACATAGATACTTTAGTTCAACCTCTTAAAAAAATGTTAGGTTATGCTTAAGAAGATCAATTGGACATTGGTATTTAAGGTTTTCGCCTGGGTGGTTTGTCTGAGTGGAACTGTTGTTTTAGTGAGCTTTGTGGGGATCAAACAAAAGACTGTTACCTGCAAGAACATCAAGATACTGATACCGGGTGCCGATAACTTTATTGAACGTGAGGAAATTGACGCCATTCTAGTTCAGAGTCAAGGTAAATTGATTGGTCGCCAGTTGGAGCACATTAATCTGGAAGAAATTGAAAAGAGCATCAAGGCCAATCCATACATCGCCTTTGCTACCGTTTATGCAGATATGGATGGGGTGATACATATTGAGATCCAACAACGCCAGCCTATATTGCGGATAATTAATTCTAATGATCAGGATTATTATATCGACAGGAATGGGCTAAAAATGCCGGTGTCAGCAAATTTCACTGCTAATGTATTGGTGGCGAACGGCAGGATCATGGAGCACTTTAGTGGTAGGGTCGATACCTTGATCACTAAGCTGGCTGGAGATTTATATAGGACTGCCCTTTACATTAAGAATGATACGATCTGGGATGCACAGATAGAACAATTGTATGTGAATGAGAGGAATGATATTGAGCTGATCCCGAGGGTAGGAATTCAGAAGATCATTTTAGGAACTGCAGATTCTCTGGATATTAAGATGAAGAACCTACTTGCCTTTTATAAGCAGGCGATGCCAAAAGTGGGATGGGACACTTACAAAACCATAAATATTAAATACACCAATCAAATTGTGTGTGAAAAAAATAGTATAGACTCTATAGCATTAAGGGCGCAGATAAAAAAAGATGCAGCCGACAGTGCAGTTGTAAAAGCTATTCCAGTCGACTCTATTATTAGGGAGGAAATCAAGAAGCAGGTTACAGCCGACAAAAAAGAAAATAAGACAAGTACCAAGAAAAACAAGTAATATACATTCAACAAATTATCACCGTTATGGGTAAAGAAAAACCATCTGTACAATCTCCAATAGTAGTAGGCTTGGATATCGGTACAACTAAAATTTGCGTAATCGTTGGAAGGAGAACGCAGCATGGTAAGATCGAAGTATTGGGCATAGGCAAGGCTGAATCTGCGGGAGTTACCCGTGGGGTAGTGTCCAATATTCAAAAGACTGTGCAAGGTATTTCGCAGGCAGTTGAGGTTGCCAGTGGGCAATCTAACGTGGAGATTCGCGTTGTAAACGTAGGAATCGCTGGTCAGCACATCAAGAGTTTGCAGCACAGAGGTATTCTGACGAGAAGAGAATTGAATAACGAGATTGGCAAAAAAGATATAGATAAGCTCATTGATGATATGTTCAAGTTGGTTATGCCACCGGGAGAGGAAATCATCCATGTGTTGCCACAGGAATTTACAATCGACAACGAGCCGGGCATAAAAGATCCGATCGGGATGGCGGGTGTTCGTTTAGAGGCGAACTTCCATATCATTTCTGGTCAGGTGACAGCGGTCAAAAATATTATGAGGTGCGTGACCCATGCAGGGTTGCAAACTCAGGAATTAATATTAGAGCCCTTGGCTTCTTCAGAATCGGTGTTGAGTGATGAGGAAAAAGAAGCTGGTATTGCGCTTGTAGATATAGGTGGTGGTACTACGGATATTGCAATTTTTCATGAGGGTATTATTCGCCACACGGCAGTAATACCATTTGGTGGTAATAGTGTAACGGAAGACATCAGAGAGGGTTGCTCTGTAATGAGAAATCAGGCAGAATTGCTTAAAACCAGATTTGGATCTGCGCTGGCAGAAGAAAATAAAGAAAACGAGATCATTTGTGTTCCTGGCTTAAGAGGTAGGGAGCCAAAAGAGATTTCTGTGAAAAATCTTGCTTATGTGATTCAGGCTCGAATGGAAGAAATTATTGAGCATGTTTATTACGAGATCAAATCTTCGGGTTATGAGAAAAAGCTGATTGGTGGCGTGGTGATCACGGGTGGCGGTGCCTTGTTGAAACACTTGTCGCAATTGGTAGAATACGTAACTGGTTTAGATTGCAGAGTAGGCTATCCGAATGAGCATTTGTCTAAATATGAAGATATGCCTAAAAACATATACGACGATTTAAAAAGTCCGATGTATGCTACGAGTGTTGGTTTGCTGATCAAAGGAATTCAGAAAGCGGAAGAGCTGGTTGAAGAAATGAAGCAACCGGGAGTTTTTGTTGACAGACCTAAGGACATAGAAAAGGTAAAGCGCCCTGGGGGTGGTTTATTCGATAAATTATTAGCTAAAACGAAAGATTTCATCAAAGACGACATGAGCGTGAGTAATGAGGATTACATTAAGCCATAATATTTTTCAACAAAATACGACTTTTCCACATTAATAACACTTGTGGAAAACGCGTGTTAAAAAAGTGTTAATATTACAAAGGTGGATGAACAGGTAAAACTAATTTTTAAATAACTGATTCATAAAGATATGCAGTTCGAAATGTTAAAAGATAAGTCGTCAATCATCAAGGTAATTGGTGTTGGTGGCGGTGGAGGTAATGCGGTAAACCATATGTACCGTCAGGGAATTACAGGTGTTGATTTCATCATTTGTAATACCGATGCTCAGGCTTTGGAGTTTAGTCCGATTCCTAATAAAGTCCAGTTGGGTGCCAGTTTAACTGAAGGTATGGGTGCAGGATCAATCCCTGAGGTTGGTAAAAATTCAGCTATTGAAAATATTGATGACATCAAGCAGATGCTTGGTAGTACTACAAAAATGTTATTCATCACGGCAGGAATGGGCGGTGGTACCGGAACAGGGGCCAGTCCGATCATTGCCAAAGCTGCTAAAGAACTAGACATCCTTACTGTAGCTATCATTACTACGCCTTTTGCGTTTGAAGGAAAGAGACGTAAGATGCAGGCTAACGATGGTTTGGATGAGCTAAAGAAATATGTTGACTCTTATCTTGTTATTTCTAACGACAGGTTAAGAGAGATCTTTGGTAACCTTACTTTAGGTTCAGCATTTGCACAGGCGGATGATATCTTAACAACTGCTGCTAAAGGTATTGCAGAGATCATTACTGTTCCCGGTTACATCAACGTTGATTTTAAAGATGTACGTACGGTGATGAAGGACAGTGGTGTATCTATCATGGGTAGTTTTGCCTGTGATGGAGAAAACCGTGCATTGAACGCCGTTGAAGGTGCCTTAGCTTCTCCTTTGTTGAAAGACAATGAGATTGAAGGTGCTAGGTACATTCTTTTAAATATCAGTTCAGGTTTACGCGAAGTAACAATGGATGAGGTGACTATAATTACAGATTACATTCAGGAAAAAGCAGGATTATCTGCTGATTTAATTTGGGGTAACTGTATTGATGAGAACTTGGGAGATAAACTTTCGGTGACTATTATCGCTACTGGTTTCCAAACCACTGAGCAGCGTGATGAAGACAAGAAAAACGTTAAAAAGATTTCTTTGCTCACACCTGAAGAAGCTCCATTGGTTAGACCTATTGAACCTGTAAACTCTTTCATGGCTCCTAAGCCTGAGGCTGTAGATAGCATGGAGCCTGTGATGAAGCTTAAGGATGAGACCAAACAGTCTGATCTTTTTGGTGATTTGTTTAATGGCAATAAAAATAGGACGACTGAAGAACAGGTAAATACCTTCGTAAAGCATACCTTAATTGAAGAGGAGCATGCTAAGGCAGAATTACCTGCAGAATCAGGGTTTGAGTTTGAGGTGAAGGTTGCGGAAACAAACTTTGTGTTTGAAACTCCGGTTGCTGTCTTTAACAATGACGCACAGCCGCAGGAAAAAGATCTTACTGAGGTAGGTGAAGATGATGATAAAAACGATGAATCTATTGAAGATCAGCTTAAAAAATCTAAAGAACGTATTCTTCGTTTAAAAGATCTTAGCATGAAATTGCGCACCAGCAATGGGTTGCAAGAGTTGGAAAATGAACCTGCCTATAAAAGGAAACAGCTGAATTTACAACAGGTGCAGCATTCTTCAGAATCACAGGTTTCAAGATTCACTTTGAGTAATGATGAAGATGGCTCAACAGAGATCAGACCTAACAATTCTTTCCTTCACGATAACGTCGATTAAAATATTTGTTGCAAAATGAAAGCCTTAGCATGACCTGCTAAGGCTTTTTTGTAATTATTGGTTATCAAGCATATTAAGCTTAAATTTGTCGGACAATAACTTAATACTATAACATTGGATATTTTTGAAAAGTTAGCGAAGCGGATGGGCCCAATAGGGCAGCATCAAAAGTGGTCACATGGATACTTCTCATTTCCGAAATTGGAGGGTGAGATTGCTCCACACATGAACTTTCGAGGTAAAGAACATTTGGTTTGGAGTTTAAATAACTATTTGGGATTGGCTAACCACCCTGAGGTGAGAGCAGCTGATGCCAAGGGAGCAGAGGAATTTGGAATGGCTTACCCCATGGGTGCCAGAATGATGTCTGGAAACTCTAACTATCATGAGCAACTGGAGCAGGAGCTGGCCGCATTTGTAGGGAAACCTGATGCCTTTCTATTGAACTTCGGTTACCAGGGAATGGTTTCAATTATCGATAGCCTTGTTGACAGGAATGACGTAATTGTGTACGACGGTGAATCCCATGCCTGTATCATCGACGGTCTGCGTCTACATATGGGTAAACGTTTTGTCTACCAACACAACGATATGGATAGTGCCCGTAAGCAGTTGGAAAGAGCGACAAAGCTAGTTGAGCAAACTGGTGGCGGTATTCTTGTGATAACTGAGGGTGTTTTCGGTATGTCTGGTGCTCAAGGTAAACTGAAGGAATTGGTTGCGCTTAAAAACGATTTCAAATTCAGATTGTTAATTGATGATGCACATGGTTTTGGAACAATGGGTCCTACCGGTGCTGGTACTCATGAGGAACAAAACTGTATTGAGGGAGTGGATGTCTATTTTGGAACATTCGCTAAATCAATGGCAGGGATCGGTGCATTCGTAGCATCAAGTGTAGAAATCACCAACTTCTTCCGTTACAATATGCGTTCTCAAACCTTCGCAAAAGCTTTACCTATGCCGATGGTCGTAGGGTTATTAAAGCGTCTGGATTTGTTAAAAAATAGTCCGGAATTGAGAGAGAAACTTTGGACCATAGCAACTACTCTTCAAAATGGATTAAAGGAGCGTGGCTTTGATATCGGTATTACGAATACCATGGTTACTCCAGTCTTCTTAAAAGGAGAATTATTGGAAGCTACTGCGCTTACTATGGACTTAAGAGAGAACTACAGTATCTTCTGTTCAATCGTTGTCTATCCTGTTATTCCTAAGGGCTTAATTGAGCTGCGATTGATACCAACAGCAATGCATACCTTAGAAGATGTCCAAAGAACTTTGGATGCCTTCAGCGAAGTTTCTGAGAAGCTCCAAAATGGGTACTACAAAGAGAATCAGTTTGCGATGGAGTAAGCATAAAAAAACCGGCCTAATCATTAGGCCGGTTTTTTTATAGTATGTTATAATTCGTAATTCTATCGCTTTCCGTGATGATCTGTTGACGCAGCGATTGCGAAACCTTCACCAAAGGAAGTCTCAAATGATCTTCACAAACACCGAAATGTTTTAAAGCTGCTTTTACTCCAGCAGGATTTCCCTCTGCAAATATCAGTTTTGTAAA
>JACMPF010000043.1 GCA_014377665.1 Pedobacter sp.
CTCTTATCAACTTCATCATCGACCTGGGCCTCTTCCACATAAACTGAATCTATTTCAGCCTGTAGCTTTAATAATTTGTTTCCCAACATATCTCTCAAGATTAAGCATTTAAAGCTTTCATTTGCCGGATTGCCTTGATTCAAATGCTGGGCGTATTGCTGATTGAGTTCAGATAATAATATGATATTGCTACCTAGTACTGCAACTACTTTGTCCAGATTTTTCTTTGGTAACTGTTGTGATTTTGCATTAAAAAACAAGCAGGTTAGTACACTTGCGATTGCTAAAAATTTCTTCATTATTGGAGTCTTCAATTGTATTCTGTGTTGCAAAATTATCAAAAATGTTCTATGGCTTAGCCATTTTCTTTATTTGTTGCTGGTTTACTTTAATCGTGTACTTATATCTAAGTGCATTTATCCATTCCTGTTCAAGCTTAAGCTGAGCTTCTCCATCCTGTGCTTTATTCCAAATCTTCAGTTCTGAAATATTGAACATCAAAACAGCCTCCTTGTACTCGTTCATCACAAAAGTGTATTCTGCACTTTTTTTCGAAAGTCTTCTCTGCGCCTGTAATGCAGTCTCATACTTCTTTACTTCAGCCAAATAAGAGGTATCCTTGTCCAGCTTCAGTTCCATTGCATCTAATACCTTTAATTTGAAATTGATATAAAGGTGCAAGTAAGCTATCAAATCTTCGTAAGAGACGTTGGCATTGCCTCTATGGTTCTTTTTATACGTCCAAATAAACTCTTTGCTATGGATTGCTTTTCCATTTACAATTGCCACATTCTGAGCAAAACCAACAGTACCAAAAAGACAAAGAATAGCTATACTGTAAATTTTTCTCACAAGAGATTTATGGTATAAAATTTAAGGTATAAAAGTAATAAATAAAGGCACTATTAGGAGATATTTAACTAATTTTAACAGAAAAAGAAATTCCTATAAATGCCTGGTCAACTTACAACAAACGGTGATGCGTTGCGATTATTCTTTACTGAAGACGTTTACCTTATAAATGAACCAAGTATCACCTGGGGCCTCCCACCAGAGCCTTCCACATTACCTCCAGTAGAACAAGAGCTTATTGTATTGCCGCTTTCCGCATCAGAAGAACCTAAACCCAATCCTAATTTTAATTTTTTAGGGGGTAATAAACGTAATATTCTAATTCTTGTAAATGATGAATACAATGATGTGAGTGATGAATCGGGACGGGAGCTCTTAAGAAAGATTGTCAAGTCAATTAATTTGGTAACTGTTGATTTTGCACTGGTTAATTATGCAAAGTACAAAGGGGCAAGCTATCACGACCTCCGCGACTTTTTCAAGAGCTCTTTGATATTTTCATTCGGAGTAGAACCCTCCCATCTCGGCCTGACTAATCATCCTTCAAATACAGTTGTTTTAGAAGGCGTTGTCAGATTGATTTTTTCAAAGGAGCTTCGAAAACTTGATACCGATCTTCTGGTGAAGAAAGCACTTTGGGGAGTTATTCAAAAGCTGACAATTTAATGAGAGAACTAGTATTTGCGACGAATAATCAATACAAGGTAGAGGAGGTTAGTAACTTGCTATCTGGTCAATATAAAGTATTAAGTCTTAAAGATATTGGCTGCGATGAAGATATACCTGAAACCGGGAGCACCTTTGCAGAGAATGCCGCGTTGAAGAGCAAATATGTATTTGAGCACTTCAGTTTAAATTGCTTTGGTGACGATAGTGGGTTGCAGATCGATGCTTTAAATGATGAGCCAGGAATCTTCTCAGCACGATATTCAGGATCCCGTAATGACAAAGAAAACCTCGATTTTGTATTGCAGAAAATGCTCGGAGTTAGCAATAGGAATGCAAGGTTTACGACGGTAATATGTCTTTATCAAGGCGGTCAAAACTATTTCTTTGAGGGAAGTGTGGAGGGTACAATCAGAGCTGTTCCTGTGGGGGATAAAGGCTTTGGTTACGATCCTATATTTCAGCCAAATGAATATTCAATTACCTTCGCAGAGATGACCACCGCACAGAAAAACGAAATCAGCCATCGCGCAATTGCTATGAAAAAGCTTATTGTTTTTTTAGTGGGTCAATCTTCTTCCTAAGTAAAGTATCCGTTTTCTTAATCAAGCTATCTACTTGCCTGAGGTCTTTGGCAGCAGGGATCGGAATAGGGTTTTTACCAATGACAGATTTAATTGTTGAGGTCATATCCTTTTTGGTAATGATAGGCTTTTTCGCGGGGGCTACCATAGTAGCTGTCGCCAGTTTGCTGGTTTTGGGTGATGTTTTGGATGTTGGCTTTCCATTAATGACCTCTTTTTTGGAAAGAATTCTCAATTTAGGCTGCCATGTAAATCCCGTAAGTTTCACATCTTCTTTTAATTCAGCAATTGGGGTTCTGACACCTTCAGGATCTCTAATTGCCAAAATTCTACTAACCTCTTTATTTTTGAACAAAACCTTGATCCTGCTGCTGACCGTCTGGTTCATTTCAATATAGACACTATCCTTATTCCGGTTATAGTATACGCTCTCGGCATTTCCATCAACAAATAAATTACTCAATTCACCATTTGTAAAGAATCCGGTGATCACTTTCCCTTTAACCTGATTGAACTTAGCAGAATCGGAATTCACATTTACCACAAATGCATTTTGAATAACTTGTAGCGTTTTGAGCTTGTTGTTTTTTAGCCTTAAGAAAATAGTATCGCCGGTTTGTTGAGAACCCTGGGACCATAGTATTGGTTTTCCGTACCACCTCAGAGTAGAATCTGCAGCAGTGTAGAAAAGTGAGTCTGCAACGGCCTGCATATTGGTTTTATACACTCTCACATTGTGATAGGCTTTGATAACCCGAGTCTTTACTGTATCTAAAGGATTTGTTGAGATGGTATCTTTTCGTTTGAGGTTGGCTATCGTTTTAGCAACGGCAGCTCCTTTAATACTGGGTTTTGCTAGTGTAGTATCTATGGGCTTCGTGATTTTCAAGCCTGGTGCGGTTTTGGTTTTGAGCGAGTCCTTTGCAGCTACTACTGCTACTGTCTTGATGGGGATGCTGTCTTTCAGTAAGCTATCCTTTGGGATCTCATTTTTAGAAGTATCAGGAACCACTTCTTTTGCTGCCTTTTGTTGCGCTTTTATAGGTTTTTTAATTGCAGGGGAAATATTGGGTGCTTTTCCAGTTATTGATTTTGGCCGTGTTGCAGATTTTCTGCTTTGAGCGTTTTCTTCCGCTTCACCAAGTTCGTTGTCTTTCTGAAGCGTAGGAGAAGATATGAGTCTCAGTGTTTTTCGGAGCACCATTTGTGTTTCTAATGTGTCTGCACCCATCCAAAGGCTATCTGGCTGCAGGTTATTTTTTACTTTAATAGAATCCTTTGTGCCCATTCCCACATATGCATTCTTAGTGACGACGGCCTTCTCACCAAGCTTATAGTAGTACCCAAGTTGTCCGTAAAGCACAGTTTTATCAGAAGTGTCTTTAAAAACGATATTCTTAATCGCCTTGCCGTATCCTGCCTTGCCATCGTAATAAAGACTGTCTCCTTTTAAAGATTTGCTGGCATTGGTGTAAAGATTTTTCTTTCCAAAATAAGCGTATTCAGTCTTGGTATTGTAAGCGCCGTTCTCGGTGTAAAGATTGTCGTCCTTGCCCTTTATATTGGTCGGCCCATAAAAATATGCCCAGTTTGATAGGGTGTTGTACCGCAGTGTGTCAGAGGTAATTCTGCTCTGTGGCGAAACTACCACAACATTATATCTAAAATAAGCATCACGACTATTCGAAAAGTAATATCCGTTTTTACTGGTTAGGGTCACGTCCTTATTAACAATCTTTCCGCCATTAACATATGTACCTACTTTACTGCCCATGTTGTAGTCAAGTGTGTTGGTTGTTAGTACGTTCTCTTTATCAACCATCCGAACGTTACTAGTAAGGTGCGCTACTTTTGTATTTCCGTCATAAGTAAGAAATTCTGAATAAATATTAATGGTGTCTCCCTGGTTGATATGTACATTTCTAAAGGCCTCAAAAACGTTTCTTTTCTCGTAAAAAACGGCACTATCAGCCGTTAAGGTTGCATTTTCATGTCTGAAAATGGGGAATTTCAAATAAGTTATCTCCCCTTGCAATTTACCGGTTTTATTGTCTTCCAATTTTATCTTCGTTTTCTGTTGCGCAAGCAGCGAAAACGGAAGGATTAAGGACAGGATTAAGAGCTGAATTCTTTGCACGTTCCAAAGTTAAGTTTTTGAGGGCAACTTTTGTCCATTATTGGTACTAACGTGGTTAATATGTTATCGGATTATCTATGGATAGTCATTTGTAGAGTAACAGTAATAACTTAAATTAAATTATATTTGAACTCATGCTGCCGCTTCAAAACTTTAACGATTTCATTTTACAAAACAACCTTTTTTCTAAAGAAAGCAATATTTTACTCGCTGTTAGCGGAGGTAAAGATTCTGTTTTAATGGTTCATCTTTTCAAAGAAGCTGGTTATACTTTTTCTGTCGCGCATTGTAACTTCAATTTGAGAGGAGATGAATCTCAAAGAGATGAGAACTTTGTTCGCATGTTGACAAGCATTGTTGAGGTTCCCTTCTATGTGAAACAATTTGACACAGCATCCTATGCGACCAAGGTGAAAATTTCTATACAGATGGCCGCCAGAGACCTACGCTACAAATGGTTCGAAGAATTAAGAATCCAGCATGAATTTGACCTGATTTCGCTGGCACAACATCAGGATGATGCTATTGAAACTGTGATACTAAACCTTACCAGAGGAACAGGTATTGCAGGTCTGCATGGAATATTACCTAAAAGAGACCACCTAATACGTCCTTTGCTATTTTTGTCCAGAGCACAAATAGATTTGGTTATAAAGGAAAATGCGATTGATTACGTTGAGGATAGTTCGAATTTAACCTCAAGCTATGCTCGTAATAAAATTAGACATCAGGTACTGCCACTGCTTAAGGAGCTTAACACAAATCTGGAGCACACTTTTGAGAAAAATATATATCGTTTTAGAGAAACGGAGATAGTTTTGCAACAGGTTGTAGCATCTTTGACTAAGGACTTGCTTGTAGAGAAAGGCACAGCAATACATCTTTCCATAGAAATTATAAAACGCCTTCATCCTCAGAAGTTATTGCTATTCGAGCTGTTTAAGCCATATGGATTTACCGAGAAGGTATTGGATAATTTAATTTTAAGCATTGATGGACAAAGTGGTGCCGTATTTTATAGTACCACACATCAGCTAATTGTTGACAGAAAGGATGTTATCATCGTCAAAATACCAGACAAACAAGAAGAGGAAATTTGTTTCATTCATCCTCATGATGACCATGTAACTTTTCTGGATCAAAAAATATTAATCTATTACAGCGATGTCGCTCACTTCGAGAACGAACCGACTAAGGCTTTTATAGATGCAAAAAAGTTGATCTACCCGTTGATCTTTAGGGCCAGGCAAGAAGGGGACAAATTCATTCCTTTGGGCATGACTACCTATAAGAAATTGAGCGATTTCTTTGTCGATAAGAAGGTCCCTTTAAATGAAAAGGAACTTGCACCAATTCTAGTAAATGGTAATGGTGAAATTATATGGATAGGCGGGTATCGCCAGGATGATAGGTTTAAAGTAACGGGAAGTACTACTGGTGTAGCTGTGTTCGAATTAATGAAAGGTTAACGTCAGCTTTAAAAAAAGTAACACTTTCGCCATAAAAAACCACTAACTTTATTTTTTCGATCTTACCTGAAGTTACGCTGTCAGTGTAACCCATGGTTACTATTTACATCTAACAAATAAATACAATGGGAAACCGTCACACATATCTGGAGAAACAGTACATCGGTCGTGATTACATCAGGATTTGTATAAGGCTGGTAATGGCGGCATTTTGTTTCGGTGCCTATGTCTATGAACGTGACCGTGACAATACTCAAGATCTATTTTTAGTAGTTGGCTTTGGAATCATAGGAGTTTCAATCGCCTTGTTATTCTTAATTCAATATAAAACGGTAATCGACAGCAGAAAGATCATAATTGACGGACTTTGGTCGGCGAAGAAGGTAGTGATTGACCTGAATTCTATAGTTAAAGTACGTAAAGATACTTATAGCAACTACCTGTTCAATAATCCTGTCTACAATCTGCATAGGAAAGGAAGCATTAGATTTTATTCCTCCGGGAAAGATGCGGTTGTTCTTACAGACACAGATGGCTTTGAATATTACATTGGCACGCAACGACCAAATGAAATGTACCTAGTGATACGTTCTGAGATGAAAGCAATGTAATAATTGCAATACTTTAACACAAAGCTCATATTAAGTACTGTACTTTGTAGCGTAAATCAGAATAATGAAGATAGGTATTGTTTGTTACCCCACTTTTGGTGGTAGCGGAGTTGTTGCAACCGAGCTCGGAAAAGCACTTGCTGATGAAGGCCATCAGGTTCATTTTATCACTTATAGTCAGCCCGCCCGTCTCGACTTCTTTTCAGAAAATCTTTTCTATCATGAAGTTTCAGTAAGGGATTATCCTCTTTTTGATTATGCACCTTATGAATCAGCATTAGCCAGCAAGCTGGTCGACGTTGTTAGATTTGAGCAATTGGATCTATTGCATGTCCATTATGCAATACCTCATGCATCCGCCGCTTTCATGGCAAAACAAATACTGGAGACTTACGGTATACACATTCCTTTCGTTACCACTTTGCATGGTACAGATATCACTTTGGTAGGTAAAGACCCCACCTATAAACCAGTCGTTACATTTTCAATAAACAAATCTGACGGGGTAACTACAGTTTCAGAAAGCCTTAAAAATGACACTGAGAACCATTTTGAGATCACAAATGAGATCAAAGTGATTCCCAATTTTATTGATTTCAGCAGATTCAGTCTAAAACCTAAGGATCACTTTAAAAAAGCTATCGCACCAAACAACGAACGCATACTCATTCATACTTCTAACTTCAGATCGGTTAAGCGAACTGCCGACGTTATCAGGATGTTTGAGAAGATACAGCATAAAATCCCTTCCAAGTTATTGATGGTGGGTGACGGACCAGAGCGCGCCTATGATGAGCAGCTATGCCGTAGCCTTGGCATTGGGGAGCATGTGCGTTTTTTAGGCAAACAAGATGCTATTGAAGAGATTCTTTCAGTTTCTGACCTGTTCCTAATGCCTTCTGAATCAGAAAGTTTTGGGCTTGCAGCTTTGGAGGCAATGGCCTGTAAAGTGCCTGCAATTACCTCAAATGCAGGTGGGCTACCTGAACTTAACGTGGACGGATTTTGTGGGTTTATGAGCAACGTAGGTGATGTAGACGACATGGCTGAAAAAGCGATTCTAATCCTTCAGGATGACGAAGTTTTGAACAGGTTCAAGGAAAATGCATTTAGTAGGGCTAAGGATTTTGATCTGAAGAAAATCCTCCCTCAATACACTGATTATTACAACCAAGTTATTGAAAAGCAAGGTAAGCTAACGAAAGTGTAGTTTATAGAAAAAACATACTGGAGCGATCTGATTATCAAAGGTCATCCAAAGACCTTGTTACCTTACCTGGAGAGTTTAAAAGTGCCGGTGTAATGAAAGGACTAAAAGCTTTAAAAAACGTTGTCTATATCAAGAATGCAATTGGCTCGTTGAGACAAGAATTGTCTTACAACTCAAAGATGATGCAAAACTTAATAGCAACTAACAAACTTGCAATGAACGCAGGTACAGTAAAATAAAGAATATCAAAAGAGGCCGGAACACAATTTTGGCCTCTTGAGATGTTGATATAAACCTCCGTTACTTTTTCTTAGGCTGTTGAATCGGTGCAAATATTAAACTTACAGGGCTGCCAACGCTGATTCTTTTCTCTGAATCCGTTAGTGCACCAGTAATTCTATCCCGTTTGAAGATAACTATTTCATCACTATTTTGATTTGCTACAAGCAGGTATCTCCCACTCGGGGCTATTGCGAAGTTCCTAGGTCCTTTTCCTAAACTACTGATTCTTGATGCAAAAGCTAACCTGCCTGTTGGCAGGATTGTAAATACGTTAATGGTGTTTGCATCGCCACGGTTGCTTTCATATAGAAATTTCCCATCTGCAGAGACATGTATATCTGCGGCATCAATTCTGCCTTTAAAATCCTTTTCTACCGAAGAAATTTCCTGAATCTTTTGTAAGTTTCCATTTTTATAAGAATAAGCAGTAATACTACCATTGAATTCGTGAGCCAGATAAGCGAACTTGCCATCAGAACTAAAGGTTAGGTGCCTTGGCCCAGTCCCAGGCGTTGATCTTAAGACTGTTTTGACATTCAAAATATTCTCTTTTCCCGATGCGTTATAATTATAAATATAAATAAGGTCTTCTCCCAAATCTGTGCATACCAGATACTTTTTATCCGGTGTAAATTGCACCATATGTGCGTGGGCGCTTGCTTGCCTGCCAGGGTCAATACTTTTACCAGTATGCTGTATTACCTGTTTAGGGTTCGTTAATGAACCATCTAAGTTTTTTCCATATACTGCAATGCTCCCGCTACTGTAGTTTGCGATAATAACATTAGTGGCATCTGATGTGACATAGCAAGGATCTTTGCCTTCACTACTCTTTTTATTCAGGAACAAAAGTTCGCCAGAGGCTGAGTCGAAACTTAAGGCACTGACAGTGCTTGCCGCTCCCGATTCATTAACTGCGTAGAGGGATTTTTGGTCGGGGGAAAGATTAATAAAGCTAGGATTTTCAATTCCTTTCGCGATGGACTTAGCTTTAAATTCCCCGTTAAGGTCATTGAAATTATATACATAGATTCCCTCGCTCTTGCCGCTATTCGTATAGGTTCCAATTAACAAGTTATAAGTTTGAGCATGCAGTTGAGTTCCTAAAAGCATAGCGGCAAGGAAAGTGAATCGTTTCATACTACTTTATCAGGTGTTTGATTTGAATGAGCTCATGCTCTTCCAAAAAGCGCCATTTTCCACGTGGAAGGTCTTTTTTGGTCAGGTTGCCGTATACTACACGGTCCAGTTTTACAACTTCATAACCCAGGTGTTCAAATATTCTTCTAACAATCCTGTTTTTACCACTGTGAATTTGTATGCCAATTTCTTTTTTGGTAGCGCCAGCAACATAAGAGATATTGTCTGGCTTGATCAATCCGTCTTCTAGCTCTAAACCAAACTGGATTTTGTTAAAGTCACCCTGACTTAAGCTTTTGCTCAATTCAACATGATAAATTTTAGTTATTCCATTTTTTGGATGAGATAGTTTATCAGCAAGATCACCGTCATTGGTCATTAGAAGGAGACCTGTTGTATTTCTATCCAATCTTCCAACAGGATAGATACGCTCTTTACTGGCTTTTTCGACCAACTGCATTACTGTTCTACGCTCTTGAGGATCATCCGTGGTAGTGATGTAATCTTTCGGTTTGTTTAATATCACGTAAACACGCTTTTCGCGTTTTAGCAACTCCCCATTGTAACGAATCTCATCTTTGTAAGGATCTACTTTCTGTCCTAGTTCAGAAACTACCTCACCATTAACAGATACAACTCCTGCAGCGATAAGCTCATCCGCTTTACGCCTGGAACAGATTCCTGAATTGGCAATGTATCTGTTTAAACGGATTAGACCATCGTCTTTTGCAGGAGCATCTTTTCTATTGCGCATAGATGGAGTACTTTCTACTCTTTCTCCGCGATCCTGAAATGAAGGTTTTCCACCTTCGATGTCTCTTTTTCTGAATGGTCTACTATCAGTACTTCTGGAAGTTGATCCTCTAGTATCGTCAAACTTCCTGAACGGCTTATCACCTGTTCCAAAGTTATCTTTCTTTATGTAACTGCGTTTTTCTCCTGGTGGAGTTTCTCTTGAACTACCTTCTTTAAATGCTCTTGGCTTAAAGTCTTTTCTGTCGCCTTCTCTTGGTTTGAAGTCTCTTTTCTCGCTATCACGCGGCTTGAACTCTCTTTTCTCGCCATCACGTGGTTTGAACTCTTTACGTTCACCGCTTCTTGGTTTGAAATCTCTATCGCTACTGTTTCTTGGTTTAAATTCGCCACCTGTACTTCGGGGTCTGAAGTTATCTTTTGAATCTTTATCGGCTCTTGGCTTGAAGTCTTTTCTGTCGCCTTCTCTTGGTTTATATTCTTTATTATCTCTTGCGTCTTTATCCTCAAACTTGCTTTTGCCCTTGTATGAACTCTCAGTTCCACTTGGTCTTCTGCCAGTTGTGCTTCGGTTTCCCGGTTTGGACTTGTCATCCCGACTGTTCCTACTATTGTCTTTTGTCATGATACGCTATTAACCGCATGAAATATGCGGCCACAAACTTAGGCAAAATTGCTCAATTCTACAATTTTAAGTGCTTTTGGGACTGTCATGTCCGAGTTAAAATGTTGTTATTTAAGGTGTTTGAAAATATTAGTTTTTTCTATGGTTGCCTTCCTGTTATAGGTTGACCGTCCTGATTTTATTTCATGGCCCAGACCTAAGCATTGTTTATTCAGAAATTCCGAAATAAATTATCAATGACAGCTTGTCTTCTATAGCCGGGGCCGCTCATTATTTCGGAACCTCAGACCTGTTAGGGGTTTATTTCTCTTCAAGTCCCCAAAATAGATTACCAATGACGGTAATTTTCCAGTAGCTCAACCTGGTTACTATCGAGCTAAAATACAGCCTAAAAAATCGATGTTTAAATGGCGTTAGACCTCGATTTTCAGAGCAATACTTGTAATTGCTTGATAATTAGATAAATATATATTACATTTGCAGCCGTTTAATATTGTTAACCAAAAAAAGGAGGAAAATGATAAAGAAACACGTAATACTATGTACGGTAATAATTGCATTACTGGTTATGGCAAAAGTGTTTGCTTACAACATGTCCCAAGCAACTGAAAGTCTTCCAAAAATGGAAGGTAAAACAACAAAGCATACAAAGATTACCACACCACCACAAAAAGTGATACCGCCATTATCTCAGATGGCTAAATTGAATTTTGCAGAAGAAACACTTCCGCTTGGCGACGCCAAAGTGGAACGGAAAATGAAGAAAGTTCTTGCTACCTTCAATCACCGTAAAATTCAAACCAATCGTTTACATGCGAAAGCTGCGGAATGGTTTCCAATTATTGAGCCTATTCTTGCTGCCTATGGAATTCCTGAAGACTTCAAATACGTTCCTCTTGTCGAATCTGGCTTGAAAGCCGGAGTTTCACCCAAAGGAGCAACTGGATTTTGGCAGTTTATGCCTGGAACCGCTAGGAACTATGGTTTAAAAGTAAACTCAAAAATTGATGAACGTAAAAACCTACGCAAATCAACTATTGCTGCATGTAAATATATAAAAGAGCTCTATGGCATCTTCGACAGTTGGACTCTTGCTGCAGCGGCTTATAATGTTGGCGATAACCACATGAGAAAACAGATCGATCGCCAAAATCAAGACAATTATTTCAAGATGCGATTGAACTCTGAAACAGGAGGTTATGTTTACAAGTTGATTTCTATGAAGGAAATTGTAGAAGATCCTGAACGTTATGGCTTTGATCTGCCTAAGTCATTATTGGCTTACCACAAGCCATTTAGTACTATGAACGTAGAGTAACAACAG
>JACMPF010000044.1 GCA_014377665.1 Pedobacter sp.
AACTATAATATTCAAACAGATTATACTTTGCCACTAGGACAATTTGGCAAGATTGAGGCAGGGTACAGAAGTCAGATCAGATTCTCTGAAAGCAATCAGATTGCGAAGAATTCTGACGTCCTTACTGGTGATTTCATTACCAATCTTGCCCTCAGCAACCTATTTAACAGCAAAGACCAGGTTCATGCTATCTATTTCAATTTTCAAAACCAGATCAAGAACTTTGGTTATCAAATAGGTTTAAGAGGAGAGGACGCAACATTAGATACACGATTGGGGATCTATCAAAAAGATGGTCAGCTAGCTTATAATCCCGGCAAGGTTGCCTATACCAGACTTTATCCAAGTATCTTTTTAACTGAGAAACTTAAAGGAGATCAGCAGGTTCAATTGAGCTATAGCAGAAGAGTAAATAGACCCAGAGGCTGGGATACAAACCCTTTCCTTGATGTTTCAGACCCATTGAACTACCGTCAGGGTAATCCAAACTTACAACCAGAAGACGTTCATGCTTTTGAATTAAGTTACAGCAAGTTTTGGAAAGCAGTGACGTTTACTTCGAGCGCTTATTTACGCCAGACTAATGATGTGATACAGAGGGTAAGATCTGATCCAAATGCAGAAGGCATCACCATTACTACCCCACAAAACTTAACAAAAAGTATTAATAGCGGCTTAGAACTTATTGCAAGAGTTGATGTAGTTAAGGCTTGGAATTTTACTGGTAATGTAAATTTATACCAAAGCAAAATTGAAGGAGTGCCTGCATTCGGTGTGATAGAAAATTCAGGTTTTAGCTGGAATGGCAATTTGACGAACAACTTTGTTTTACCATATAGCATAACCCTTCAGGTTAAGGCAGATTATAGAGCATCAGAGGTTATGGCTCAGGGTACTAGAAATGCTAATTTCGGACTGGATGCCGGCGCTAAATACGACTTCAAAGACAAAAAATCTTCGTTAAGCTTAAACATCAGAGATGTGTTCAATAGCAGGAGATGGACGATGACTACTAACACAGGAACTACCGACATCGACTTTAGCCGCAGAATGCAGGGAACAATGGCTAATTTAACCTATTCTTACCGCTTCGGAAAAACGGTGTTTAATAATGCTAAGAAGAAACCAACACAACAGGAGAGCCGCTCAGATGAGGAGTCCTTCTAATTCAGAAAGAATATGAAAGCAATGTTTATCAGCTTTTCCGTTTTACTAATGTGTACGCAGCTATTTGCGGCCGACAAAGGCGTGATTTCGGGCAAAGTTGTTGAACAGGTTGGCGCCTTACCCATACCTTCGGCGGTAGTTGCAGTTTATGCATCAGGATCAGAGCAACCTATTGTGACCGCTCCTACGGATGAAAATGGGGTATTTAAAATAGGCTCCCTAAAATACGGGGCCTACAGGATAAAAGTGAGCTATATTGGATTTGTGCAATTGATTGTAGACGATATTTTGCTAAGTGATAAAGATCCTGAGAAAAGAGTTGGAACCCTGAAGTTAGTTGCTGACCAAACCAGTTTACAAGAAGTAACTATTGCTGCGGAGAAGCCACTGATCCAATATGCAGCAGATATGATGACCTATAATGTTGGACAATCCATATTGGCAGAAGGAAGTACTGCCAGCGACATTCTTAGAAATGTGCCAATGGTGGAAGTCGACTTAGATGGAAATGCAAGCATCTCCGGTAAAAGGAATACCCGGATATTTATTGATGGGAAACCTTCCGATTATATGACTTCAAATATCGCCGACCTCCTAAGCGTTTTGCCGTCTGACGCCATTGAAAAAATTGAGGTGATGACCAATCCTCCAGCAAGGTATTCTGGAGATGGGGAAGGTATTATTAATATTGTGCTTAAGAAGAACTTCAAGATTGGACTTGGTGGAAATGCTGGAGGATCTGCTGGGTTAACCGGCAAGACCAATGCGAATGCGAATGCGTCTTATAAGTCTAAAAACTATTCTATAAATGGTGGTGCTGCCTATCAATATAACCTTCGCAAAACCACTAATACGAGTTACCGGGCGAACCTTTTAGCTGACACTACGTTTTATCAAAATAACCTTAATGATTTCCGGGATTCGGGTGATGGTGGTAATTACCGAGCCAATTTCGATTGGAATATTACGAAAAAGCAAAACTTCAGGTTATCCACTAACTACAATAACAATAGTAGCAACAGTCTTGGAGGAGGCTACAATTACTCTTTAGATGAGGGCCTTATTGAACAATCTCTTAGAACCACAGTCAATACCGGAAAGATTAAACGGGCCACACTCGTTGTTGATGCAGACTATGAGCTAAACATCGATACAATAGGTGGTAAGCTGACCTTAGGCGTTACCTATAATGATAACAATGACCTGACCAACCGTATTATCAACCGTACCTTTACTCCTGCAAACCGGGCGCAGCAATTGCAGAACAATATAGATAACATTGGGAACAACGGCTTTACATTTAAAGCCGATTTCGATAAACCAGTTGTTAAGAGAAGAGATAATATTGAATTGGGAATACAATACACTTACCGCAATAACAATAAAGACCAAAGAAACCAGTACTTCGATTTCAATACACAGCAATTTGTGTTAAATGAAAAGCAGAGCACACAGTTTCTATACAAGGAAGACATTTTTGCAAGCTATGCCTCCTACAACCTGAGAA
Organism: Pedobacter sp.; assembly: GCA_014377665.1. Taxonomy (GTDB): domain Bacteria; phylum Bacteroidota; class Bacteroidia; order Sphingobacteriales; family Sphingobacteriaceae; genus Pedobacter. The sequence continues at coordinate 2,675 of JACMPF010000044.1, forward strand.
TCAAAAACTGGGGAGCCAAAGCAGGTATACGGGCGGAAGTTACTGCTGTTCGTTTCGACTTGTCAAGCGGGGAGAACTATGATATAAGTCCCTATATCAGCGTGTTTCCAAGTGCCAGTATTAGTAGAAACTTCAAAAAATTTAATGTTACTTCATCCTACAGCGTGCGGGTAAACCGTCCGCGAGAAAATAACCTCAATCCACAAATTAACAATTTGGATCCATTGAACATTAATTTTGGCAATCCGAATCTTGATCCGGAGCTCACCCATCAGATGGACATTGGCCTAAATGCCTGGGGGATGAAATGGAACTTTAATCCTAAACTGACGTATTCAAGTCGGACTGCTGTAATTGAACGATTTAGGTCTGTCGACCAGACTGGTGTATCTGAAACCACTTTTGACAATGTATCTTCCAACCAGCAATACGGCATTATCCTTTCCGGAAACTATCGGCCTCATAAAACAATATCTACCAATGCCAATTTTATGTTTAGCCAAACGGCTTATAAATCCGATATCAATAGTGCTTTAAACAGAACGGGTAAAAACTTAAGTGGCAGTATTGGACTATCTATGCAGCTACCCTTCAAGACTGCCTTCGAGGGCAATTTAAATTATTACAATAACATATCTGCTCAGGGTAGAAATAAAGGATCAATCACTACCTGGATGGGTGCCAGAAAAGTATTCATGAAAAATAAGCTGAATGCGAGGGTAAATATTAGTGATCCGTTTGGCCGCGCGAACAACTCCTCTTATAGTGAAGGTACCAACTTCCGGGTACAGAATTTTAATACGAACAACTCCAGTAATGTGACGCTTAGCCTTAATTATCGCTTTGCAAGAGTTAGTAAAGCAAAAGTCCCTCCCCCACCTACTCCAACTGCGCAATAGAAACTA
>JACMPF010000252.1 GCA_014377665.1 Pedobacter sp.
CGGTAAGTTGAACTAAATCGGGAGTCGCCTCCTAAACATTTCAAACACGAAATTAAAATATTCTAAGGTAGTGAATCCTTTTTTAACTACAGCTAATAACTTTTTTTCACAAAAAATACTAAATATTTATACTACAAAACCTATATACTTTATATATTTGCTTCGTGAAGATAGTTAAATCCATCCATTATTTCATGTTCACTTACTTAGGGGAACATAAAAAACGGGAACTGTTTCAAACAATACTTCGAGCTTCACCAGTTGACTGGAAGAGGAGCTTTTTTATACATAATACCAAACTTAGATGCAAAGCTTTAGAACAGAGTTAGAGAATCCTATTGTCGAAAAAGACATCATTGATCTTGAGAAAAAGATCAGGTTATTTCGCGAGGGTAATATTCATGATGAGAAATTTAGAAGCCTTAGATTAGCCCGCGGTGTATATGGCCAACGCCAACCAGGGGTTCAAATGGTACGTATTAAGCTTCCATTTGGTAAAGTAACGTTTAAGCAACTGCTTCGCATTGCAGACGTTTCTGATGAATATGCGAGTGGAAATCTTCACCTAACAACAAGACAGGATATTCAAATTCATTACGTGAGTCTGGATAGGACACCTCAACTTTGGGAAGATTTGGAACGCGATGACATTACGTTGAGAGAAGCTTGTGGTAACACTGTTCGTAATGTTACTTCTTCACCAGATTCGGGTATCAATCCGAATGAAGTTTTCGATGTCTCGCCATATGCACATGCTTTCTTTAGCTATTTCTTAAGAAATCCGATTTGTCAGGAAATGGGCAGGAAGATCAAATTTTCCTTCTCTTCTGATGAAAGAGATACTGCTTACAGTTATATTCATGACCTTGGTTTTATCCCAAAGATCAATGAACAGGGTGAGCGTGGTTTCAAGGTAATGATCGCTGGTGGATTGGGTGCACAGCCTTTTCTGGCGGCTCCAATCTTTGATTTCCTTCATGAAGATCAAATCATCCCGTATGCCGAATCGCTGTTAAGAGTGTTCGACCGTTACGGCGAAAGAACCAATAGAAATAAAGCAAGATTAAAATATTTAGTACAGAAATTAGGTCTTGACGAAGTGTTGAGATTGGTGGAGGAAGAAAGGATCGCCAATAAATCGAAGTCGTTTAAGATTGATAGAAATACTGTTCCTGCGCCTAAATTGCCTGAAGCGATAACGCTTCCAGTTTTGGATGAGGTGATCCATTCGTTGGATTATAAGCATTGGCGTGCTACGAACGCAGTTCCTCAAAAGCAGGAAGGTTTCTTTGGCGTTTACATCAAGGTATCCAAAGGCGACATTAAAACGGAGCTTGCCCGTGAGCTGGTAAACGCAATCAGACCATTTGCTGCTGATGAAATTCGCATTACGCAGAATCAAGGCCTGCTATTGAAATTTGTTCGGGAAGATGCTTTGCCATCGTTATACGCAGCTTTGAAACCATTGGGGTTTGCGGTGCCAGGGTTTGATAGTATTGCAGATGTGACCACTTGTCCGGGTACAGATACGTGTAACCTTGGGATCTCGAACAGCATGACGCTTTCTGTAGCATTAGAGGAGGTGATCTATGAAGAATATCCGGAACTGATCTACGATAAAGACCTGAAAATTAAGATTAGTGGCTGTATGAATTCATGTGGACAACATGGATTGGCTCATATTGGCTTCCACGGTAGTTCTGTGAAAGCAAACGGTAAAGTAGTTCCGGCTGTACAAGTGTTGCTTGGCGGTGGAACTGTTGGAAATGGGGAAGGCAGGGTAGCAGAGCGTGTGATTAAAGCGCCTTCGAAGCGTGCTACTGATATTTTAAGGACATTGCTCAATGATTACGCCGGTGTTGCGGAAGAAAAGGAAAGCTTCCATAGTTATTACGACAGACAAGGAAAGGATTATTTTTATCAATTGTTAAAGCCATTGGCGGATTTAACCAATCTGAAAGATGAGGAATATGTGGATTGGGGACATGAGGAAACTTTTGCAACCGCAATCGGGGTAGGTGAGTGTGCTGGTGTAGTAATCGATTTAGTGGCCACTTTATTACTGGAAGGGTTTGAGAAACTGGAATGGGCAGAGGCTTCGTACGAAGCAGGCGCATGGTCGGACGCCATTTATCACAGTTACGCCGTATTTGTGAGCAGTGCAAAGGCGATGCTATTGGATAAAGGGGTGAGCAGCAGCACTCAAATCGGTGTGATCCGTGAGTTTGATATCAATTATGTTGAGAATGGCGAATTCACTTTGCCGGGCACTTTCAACGAAGTGGTATTACAGATCAATAAAAATGAGCCGACTGAAGAATTTGCTACGGCTTATTTAGGGCAGGTAAGAGATTTTATCGCCCAGATCAAAACAAAAAAGGCGCTTTAACGGAATAGGGAGAAGATTAACATGAGTACAAAAAATATAAATAACAAGGAGCCAAGGATTACCTTAGTTGGTGCTGGTCCGGGTGATCCTGAGTTGATCACCATGAGGGGGGCAAATGCCTTGAAGACCGCTGATGTTGTGCTTTACGATGCCCTTGTAAATGATGGGGTATTGGATTACGCAAATCCTGAAGCGATAAAAGTATACGTTGGTAAGCGGTCTGGAGAGCATTCGTTTGGACAGGAAGCCATAAATAAACTGATGGTGGACTATGCCTTGAATTTCGGCCATGTGGTTCGTTTAAAAGGCGGAGATCCGTTTGTATTCGGAAGGGGATATGAGGAATTGGATTTCGCTGCAGGTTATAGCATACCTGTGACGGTTGTTCCTGGGTTATCAAGTTCGATTTCTGTTCCTGGTTTACAACAAATACCGGTTACCCACAGGGGATTGAGTGAAAGTTTTTGGGTAGTTACTGGTACAACTGCTAATGGACAAATCTCTAACGATTTATATGAAGCTGCTCGCTCAAAGGCCACTGTGGTGGTGCTTATGGGTTTGGGTAAGCTGAAAGAGATCGTAAAGTTGTTCCAGAATGAAGGAAAAGGATTACTTCCGGTAGCTGCGATTCAAAGCGGGTCAACTGAAAGCGAGAAACTTGGGATAGGTCTGGTAGATACTATTGTTGAGGTGGTTGCGGAAAAAGGAATTCAAGCACCGGCCTTACTGATATTTGGAGAAGTGGTTTCTTTACATCCATCTTTCCAACCTATCAAGGACTTTTATCAGTCATTGAAAGAAGAGATTTAGTATCAATGATAGGCAATCAATTATTTCCTGTCTTCATAAAGCTTGATACCATTCATACTTTGCTCATTGGGGCAGGGCCAATTGGTTTAGAGAAGTTAACGGCTATATTGGACAATAGTCCGAATGCCCGGGTGACTGTAGTAGCCTTAGAGATTTGTTCTGAGTTGACAGAAATGGCTGCTGATTTTGAACATGTTAATCTGGTACAGAAGGGTTTCGAACCTGCTGATCTGGATGGTATTGACCTAATAGTTGCTGCAACCAATAATGCTATTCTAAATGAAGAAGTGAGGGTATTGGCGCAGTCGCGCCACTTGCTGGCTAACTTTGCCGATAAGCCTGAATTGTGTGATTTTTACCTTGGAGCTGTAGTAAGAAAAGGTGATTTAAAGATCGCTATATCTACCAATGGTAAATCGCCAACGATTGCAAAGCGGTTAAAGGAAGTTTTGAACGATAGTTTGCCGAACGAGTTGAATGATACCTTGCAGCAAATGCAGGCGCTTAGAAATACACTGAATGGCGATTTTGCTGCTAAAGTGAAGAGGTTGAACGAAGTTACTGCCACTTTGGTGGAAGATGCCTCTTTGGAAGAAACGTCTGTTGAAGCGGGTGTTGAAGTTCTGAAAAGTGACGCTAAATCGGTTTTTACAGACACTCGGGTGAGCTTGAAATGGCTGATCTGGCTGGCGATTGTGTTTTCTTTTGCTATCGTGATCACTGCATTTTGGAATAAGGAACCCCAGTTTCAAGCTTTTGTAGCCAATATAAATCCTATATTTTACTGGTTTTTGCTTGGAGGCTTCATCTTCTCGATGATTGATGGGGCAATTGGAATGTCGTACGGCGTGACGTCGACCTCGTTTTCATTGGCTATGGGTGTGCCGCCGGCTTCGGCGAGTATGGGTGTCCATTTATCAGAGATTTTAAGTAACGGTATTGCGGGTTGGATGCATTACCGTTTTGGCAATATAAACTGGAAGCTTTTTAAGCTTTTGCTGATTCCGGGGATCCTGGGAGCTGTTTCTGGAGCCTATTTACTCTCCTCGTTAGAGCACTATAGCAATTACACCAAGCCTTTTGTATCGTTGTATACCCTGATTTTGGGAGGTGTAATTCTATCAAAAGCAATAAAAATAAATGTTAAAGGACGGCATAAAGGTGGGAAGATCAAGAAGATCTCTTTGCTGGGTGCTTTTGGTGGTTTCATTGACGCCGTTGGTGGCGGAGGATGGGGCTCTATTGTACTTTCCAGTTTGATTGCAGGCGGCCGGAGCCCTCGATTTTCTTTGGGTACCGTAAAGATCACCAGGTTTTTCATCGCTTTGATGAGTTCACTTACTTTTATCACCATGCTAAACGGAAAGCATTGGGAGGCGGTAGCAGGACTAGTAATTGGGAGTGCTTTGGCATCTCCGATTGCGGCGAAAGTGTCTAATAAAATTTCTGCGAAAGCGATCATGTTCTCTGTTGGGATAATCGTAATTTTAGTCAGCTTACGCAGCATCATAAACTTTATACTTAAATTGGTCTGATCATGAGGGAGCATTTTACGGCTATTGCAGAAAAGATAAAAAATCTTGATCCGGTGGAGGCATTAAGATATTTCGCGGAACAGTATGCTGAAAAGATCGTTTTCTCCACTAGTTTTGGCTGGGAAGATCAAGTGATCACACATATGATTTTTGCGAATGATATTCCGATAAAAGTTTTTACCCTGGAAACAGGGAGGTTATTTCCAGAAACTTACTACGTTTGGAATAGAACCCTGGATATTTATAAAAAGCCCATCGTTGCCTATCATCCTAACGCAGAATTGCTGCAAGATATGGTAAGTGCCAAGGGACCAAATAGCTTTTATGAGTCGGTAGACAATAGAAAGCACTGCTGTTACATCCGTAAAATGGAGCCTTTGAAACGGGCTTTAACGGGTAATACTTTATGGGTTACTGGAATCAGGTCTGAGCAATCTCTTAACAGGCATGACATGTCAAACTTGGAATGGGATGAGCAAAACCAGATGATAAAGTTTCATCCGATCTTTGATTGGTCGTTGGATGATTTGAAGGAATATATTAAGATAAACAACATAGTTTACAATACTTTGCACGATAAGGGATTCCCAAGTATAGGATGCGCGCCTTGTACCAGAGCTGTGGCTCCGGGAGAAGATTTTAGGGCCGGAAGGTGGTGGTGGGAAGACCAATCTAAGAAAGAATGCGGCTTACATGCCACAACGTAATTGCGAAAATGAAACATGAGTAAGTATAATTTAGATTATTTAGATGAATTAGAGGCCGAGGCCATTCACATTTTACGTGAAGTGGCGGGGCAATTTGAGAAACCTGCACTGCTATTTTCTGGTGGTAAAGATTCTATTACCCTGGTTAGGTTAGCTGAAAAAGCATTCAGACCGGGTAAGTTCCCTTTCCCATTGGTACACATTGACACTGGTCACAACTTTGAAGAAACGATTACGTATAGAGATGAGATGATTGAGCGAATTGGTGAGAAGCTCATCGTTGGTCACGTTCAAGAGTCTATTGATCAGGGAAAAGTGGTGGAGCAGACGGGAAAAAATGCGAGCAGAAATGCGTTGCAGACGGTTACTTTATTGGATACGATCGCTTTGCATGGCTTTGATGCCTGTATTGGTGGTGCCAGGAGAGATGAAGAAAAAGCAAGGGCTAAAGAAAGGATCTTTTCGGTGCGTGATGAGTTTGGTCAGTGGGATCCAAAAAGGCAACGTCCTGAGCTTTGGAACATTTACAATGGCAAGATCCATAAGGGAGAAAATGTACGTGTTTTCCCCATTAGCAACTGGACTGAGCTGGATGTTTGGAACTATATAAAGAGAGAGAAAATTGAGTTGCCTAGTATTTATTTCGCGCATGACAGAGATGTGATTACTCGAAATGGACAGCTGATGGCTGCTTCTCCATTCTTAAATATGGATTCTGATGATGTAGTAGAACATAAAAGAGTGCGATTCCGTACAGTCGGCGATATGAGCTGTACTGCTGCGGTAGCATCTGATGCTGATCAGTTGGATGACATCATTGCCGAGATTAGTGCTTCAAAAATAAGTGAACGTGGTGCCCGCATGGACGATAAAGTATCTGAAGCTGCTATGGAAGACCGCAAAAAAGGAGGATATTTTTAATGAATTTACTAAAGTTTTTTACAGCCGGCAGTGTTGATGACGGAAAAAGCACATTGATTGGCAGGCTTTTATATGATACAGATTCTATACTTGCAGACCAGCTGGAAGCTTTGCAGCAGTCTAACAGGAAGAATGACGATGGCACGATTGACCTTGCTATTTTAACGGATGGATTGAGGGCTGAGCGGGAGCAGGGAATCACCATTGATGTGGCTTACAAATACTTTCAAACAGCTAAACGTAAGTTCATTATTGCCGATACCCCCGGTCATATTCAATATACCCGTAACATGGTTACGGGTGCGTCGACCGCTAAACTAGCGATCATTTTGATTGATTCGAGGAATGGCGTTGTGGAGCAGACCATCAGACATTCTTATTTGGTTTCGTTGTTGGGAATAGAGCACGTGGTGGTTTGTTTGAACAAGATGGATATGGTGGAGTATAGCGAAACTGTGTTCAATACCATCGTTGAAAGGTATAAAAAACTAGCTGTGGATTTAGGGTTAAAGGATGTTTCGTTCATTCCTGTTAGTGCTTTGAAAGGCGACAATGTGGTGAATGAGTCTGAGAATATGCCTTGGTATCAGGGAGCAAGTCTGCTTCATTTCCTGGAGACGGTAGATGTGGAAGTTGGTCCGGAATATAACCTGGCCCGTATGCCAGTGCAGTGGGTAGTTAGGCCCCAAACAGATGACTTACATGATTACAGGGGCTATGCTGGTCGCGTGTTAAGCGGTGCTTTTAGCGTAAACGATAAGGTGACTGTGTTGCCATCAGGCAATACTTCAATTATTGAACGCATCGAGATATTTGACCAAAGGCCACTGGAAGCCGTTGCGGGTCAATCGGTAACCCTTCATTTGCGTGACAACATAGATATTAGCAGGGGTGATGTGCTTGTGAATTCAGATCACTTGCCGCAAAATTCACAATTAATAGAAGCAGATGTATGCTGGATGGATGCGCGACCACTTGATGAAAGCATCACTTATTTGCTTCAGCACAACAGTAAAATC
>JACMPF010000253.1 GCA_014377665.1 Pedobacter sp.
TAGCATAGAGAGCTGAACAAAAAAGAGTTCATCAAACTTCAACCTCTTTTCACTCTCTTTTAAAAGTGTAATGTCTTTAGGGAAATGAATATTTAAAATCGCCTGCTTGCGCCCTATAATATTATATTTATTCAAAATATACGAAGGGATTGTTTCTTTGATATCGCCTATGAACTGGTCAATCAGCAAAGCTTGGAGTTTCTGAATTCCTCTACTGTCAAGAAGGAATTTCTTTAATTTTTCTGTAGTGGAGTAGACCGGTTGAAGCACGAGATTACCGATGATGTTCCCTGGCCTAGGGTAGGTTTCTAACTCTGGATGTGAAATACTGAAAGTGCCATTGAAAACTAATGGCTTGCCAAATATGATGTAAACCTTACCAGTCTGCACATTATCTGTAACCCACTTTAAGCTTTGAAACCAAACCAGTTCGATCGTACCCGTTTCGTCAGTGAATTTAGCAACAATTCTCTTTTTATGCTTTTCACCGACTTCCTCTTTGGCAGTGATTCTTCCTAAAATCTGGACATAGGGAAGATCTGGATTTAGCTCATTGATCTTATAATATCTGGTGCGATCAATATACCTGAAAGGATAAAGCGTAAGGAGTTGTTCACAGGTAAAAACACCCAATTCCTTTTGCAAAAGTTCGGCACGTTTGGGGCCTACACCTTTTAAAAATTCTATATTGGTATCTAATGTTGAAGCAAACAAAATGTTATCCTTTAGGAGTCTTAGCTACAAATATATCCTTTAATATTGTCCAATTGAAAACTACTATAGAGACAACCAGTAACAGGTAAGCAAACAATTTGTGCTGATCAATCTGCTCGTTAAAATAAAATACGGCTACAGTAAAGGCTATAATTGGGTTCACATAAATGATAATTCCAAGCGTTGAGGAAGGAATGCCTATTAACGCATACAAGCTGAGAAAAAGAGGAATGATTGTAAAAACCAATGCTACGACTAAAATATTTCCCCAAAACCAGCTTCCTGAAGGAATGGCCTCATGTCCAGATAAGTAAAACGGCAGCATCAGCACTACTGCAAAGCTGATCTGGACTGCCAGTACATTGAGCTTATCCAGATGTTGCATAGTCCTTTGTATGATTAAATAAAACGCATATAAAATCGCAATACCCACTGACCATGCTACATCAATAAGGGATCCTGTTGCAAGAAGAATGATGCTGATTAAAGCAATCCCAAGAGAAGCTAACTTCAACAAAGACAGCTTTTCTTTCAACAATATATATCCACCAAATGCAGTCAAAAGTGGACAGACCATATATGCAAAAGCAGCAGATTGCAAACTAACGTTGTTTACTGCATATATGAATGTGTACCAATTTAGGACAAGAAAAATCGTAGCCGTAATAATTTTAAATAAAACAGCTTTACGTTCTTTGGCCTTTGCAAGCTTTAAATACTGAATATCCTTCTTTAAATATTTCCTTCTAAAAAGAATAATCGCTACCCAAATCAGTGCAAAGGATGAAAATACCCTATAGTAAAGAATTTCCTGAGATGGGAATACTTGTAGATTTCTAAGCGGTATGGAGAAGAAGCCCCAAATGGCAAAGGATAGGATTCCTGCTAAAAAATACTTAATAGGCGTTTTCAGATTACCCTTTATATGCTGTCATCGAAATTTCAATATTTACCCCTTTTGGCAGGCCCTTAACGGCTATTGTTTCGCGTGCAGGGAAATTGCTCTCGAAGTAAGAACCGTAAACTTCATTGACTTCTACAAATAGGCTCATGTCTGATAAGAAAATTGTAGTCTTAACAACATCTTTGAACTCATATGAGGCTTCAAGTAAAAGGGCTTTTATATTGCGCATAACCTGGTGTGTTTCCTCAGAGATGGAAGACTGAATAACTTCTCCACTTTCGGGATTAATCGCTATTTGTCCTGAAAGGAAAAGAAAACCATTTGCGACAACTGCCTGGCTATATGGTCCGATTGGGGCTGGTGCATTTGTAGTGTTGATCACTAAATTCATAAGATATTAATTAAGTAAAACCATCTAGAAGCGCTTTTACAAATATATCAATAAAAAAAGAGGGCCTTAAACAAAGGCCCTCTTTTAAATATGTTTTAGAAAATACTAGTTTCTAGCAGTTTCAACACGACGGTTTTGGATACGACCTTCTTCAGTATCGTTTGAAGCTATTGGATTAGCTTCACCCATTCCTTTAGTTGAAACTTGACTTGCGTTAACACCAGAGTTAACTAAGTAAGTTTTAACAGAATTAGCTCTGTCTTTAGATAATTTCACATTGTATGCAGCAGTACCTTCGCTAGAAGCGTAACCGTTAACAGCTACTTTACCACCGTTTTCACGCAATACTGAAGATAATTTATCTAAAGTTGGATAAGCTTCAGTTTTCAAAACTGATGAGTTGAATTCAAATTGGATAGTCTCGAAACCAGTAGCAGTTCCCATTGGAGCAACAGCTTCAGTCATTTTTGGAAGTGGACATCCTGAACCATCAACTGCAGTACCTGCTGGAGTTCCAGGGCATTTGTCAAATTGATCAGAAACACCATCACCATCAGTATCTTTTTTCAAATCTTCAATAGATTTTTCAACATTAGATACACGGTTTTTCAAAGCTTCAACTTCTTGACGTAATGAAGGATCTTTTAATTCATCATACATTAAAGCTAAAGGGTTAACCCAATCCAAGTTCGGTTTTGCACTAGATCCTAAAGAGAATTCTAGACCAGCATATCCGTAAGAGAATTTGTCTTTAGTAGTTGCCTTTGCATAAACACCATCAAAGTTATCTCCGTCGATGAAGTGCATTGTATAACCTAAGTTAAATGAAACACGCTCAGAAACTTTGAATTTAATACCAGCACCAACTGGAATATATGCTTCTTTAACGTATTTGTTATCACCATTATCACCAGCTTTGTCTTTGAAATCTGTAGATGCAGTTGCAGTGTTAGGATGTGGAGCGTAAGCGATTAAACCGTAACCCGCTGTAACGAAGAAGTTAACTGAGTTCTCACGACGTAAGAAATCTACAGTAGCAACGTTAACAACACCTCTTAAATCTGCAGAGTAACCGATTTCAGTTTCGAAATCTCTGATACCGTTAACTACACCACCTGGAGCATCTTGGTTAGTTCCAGAAACTTTTCCACGGAAAATGTTACCTTCTAATCCGAATGCATGTCCTAATTGCTTTCTCAATGAGATACCATAACCTAAAGTTGGATCCCAGTTAGTGAAATCATTTGATCCACCGATTGCAATGAACGGTGATAAAACACCTGCATTAACACCGAAAGACCAAGTTCTGTACTGCCCTCTACCACCAAATACCTTGGCAGAAGAAGAAGCCATAGTAGAGTCTTGTGCGCTTGCGAGAGTCGTAGCTCCCATTAATGCTACAAAAGATACCGCTAAGCTCTTTTTTAAAGTAGAATAATTCATAATTTTCTTTTTTAAGGTTAAACAAATTTTACTTGTGTAATTTTTTTGTGTAGCAAAATTAAACAAATTTTTATTTTCTACAACA
>JACMPF010000254.1 GCA_014377665.1 Pedobacter sp.
GATACTACTTTATATAGCGAAAAGGAAATTTATGTTACTACCGAAAAGCATAAGCTTGTAGGCATTCTTACCACACCAAAAAAAGCAGTTAATTACCCTTTGGTAGTTTTGGTTCATGGATCAGGTCCAAGCGATATGGATGAAACTGTTGGTCCGAATAAGCCATTTAAAGATTTGGCGGCTGGTATGGCTGTAAAAGGAATTGCATCGATACGCTATGTTAAAAGAACCATCGGTTATCCTAACGAATTCATAGGTACTTTTACCGTAAAGGAAGAAGTATTGGATGATGCACTCGCAGCGATTGCATTAGCGAGAACTATTCCCGGAGTAAATAGAAAGCAATTGTATTTGATGGGACATAGTTTGGGTGGTATGCTGGCTCCTAGAATTGCTAGTTTCGCCCCAGATTTAAATGGGGTACTTTTATTAGCTGCTCCTGCAAGAAAGCTTACTGATCTGATTGTTGAACAGAACAACTATATTTATGGTTTAACAAAAGATACTACTGCGGCAGGTAAGCAGGTAATGGCTGATGCACAGGTAGAATTCGCGAAGTCAAAACTAACGACCTTGGGAACTACTTTTAAATCAGACTCCCTAGTACTTGGTTTGCCAGCATCCTACTGGGTTGATCTGAATAATTATAACCAGGTAGATATGGCCAAAAAATTGAAACAGCGGATGTTTATTGCACAAGGTGGGAATGACTTTCAAGTTTCTATGGCAGATTTTGATCTCTGGAAAGCAGCTTTGGGTCAACGCAAGAATGTTACATTGAAATCTTACCTGGACCTAAACCACTTATTAAGTACTCAAACTGAAAAGGGCTCCATAGAACAATATTCGAAGCCTGGTAATGTTTCTTCTCTATTGATTAACGATATCACCGCCTGGATAAACGCGAAATAATGGCAAAGTTGTTGCTAGTAATTAAAACTAATCCACATAAAGCCAAATCAAATTATGATTAAAAGAATACATGTACTTGAAGATGACGAAGATATCAGATACATTATTGGAGTTTTGCTCAAAGATGAAGGTTATGAATTACAACTCTCGTCAACATTTGCCGAATTAAAGACTAAATTAAAGGACTCTGTTCCTGATTTGTTTATTCTGGATGTGATGCTACCTGATGGAGACGGTGCCAGTATATGTAAAGATTTAAAAAATGATTTATTTACAAAACATATTCCGATCATTGTAATGTCTGCTAACGATCAAAATAAACAGATTAGCCTTGACGCGGGTGCCAACGACTACATTAGCAAGCCATTTGATATTGATTACATCGTAAGACGTATTAATGCTCAATTGGCCAAATAATAAATTTATTGTCTCGTTTAAAGGGTTTTGATTGCTATCAAAACCCTTTTTTATTAAAATGTTCTATAAAGTGGAAAAAGCCATTATCGGTTCTGTACCTCATACGCTAGGTTTTGTAGTCAATGAGCTTTCTAAAAACGCCTTTATATTGGCTTTTGAGGGAGATCTAATGGATCTTAAAGATTTAGTGGATCCTGAGTCCATTGATGCGGATGACTTCGAACTTCTGGAAAACGTAAATGACCCTGTTGTGCAGTTGCTTTTAGTATCTGTAGATCGTGTGATCACCTGTATGACAACCTATTACCTGATTAATGGTCTGGATGAGTTTGAGGTTATGCAGAATGAAGAATTCAATGAACTCGCATCAGATTATTTCTACGCCTACATTATTGATTGGGAGAGCAGAAATTACGGCGAGATGGTGACCACTCTAAATGCTGTCTATCTTTCGATAGCCCAGCTCCTTTACCATGCTACCTGTCAGCTGGATTTGAAAGTTATTGACGTTCCGGATCACATATATGACGACTTCTTTGACAAGTATTCAAGTTTTTGTATGGAAGAAGTTCCGTCGGACAATAAAAACATATCCTTGTTAAATGATCTCATTCATCATCTCAACGGAGATTTATTAAAAATTGATAAGCTTTCTAGAAATGCCTAATCTTCAATTTTTTTAAAAGCAGATATGAAACCTATAGCAGTTTTACCTAAGTTTGGGAATTAAATAATACGCATATAATGGCAGATCAGAAAAAAGAAATATTTGACGGCGTGGCACAACGCTTAAAGATTGAAGGATTTAATGTTGTAAACCGCGATGAAACTCGTCCATGGGGAGGGTTCTTTGTTATTGATGAAGATCAGGCTCAACAGTTTGCGAATATCTATTTTGAGGGATTGAATGTTGAAGACCTAAGAATTTCCGGAAAATTGAGTCCTAAAATTCTTATTGTTGCTCCAAATGCTCGTCTATCCTGGCAATACCATCACCGTCGTGCTGAGGTATGGAGAGTAGTAAACGGTACAGTTGGTGTGATAACCAGCGAAACCGACGAAGAGGGTGCTTTGCAAAAACTTGCTCCGGGAGCTTCAATCAAATTGAAGCAAGGAGAAAGACACCGTCTAATTGGATTGGATGACTGGGGAATTGTTTCTGAAATCTGGCAGCACACTGATCTTGATAAGCCATCAGATGAGAGCGATATTGTAAGGGTTCAAGACGATTTTGGTAGATAGAAACATCTAAACACATAAATTCTGCGTTATATCTATATATGATTATTTTACTATTTTTTTTAACACACTGGTTTCTTTCCCTATTCTCTCAAACTTTCTTCCTGCATCGATATGCTTCTCATAAAATGTTTAAAATGAATGGCTTTTGGGAGAAGTTTTTTTATACCATTACATTTCTATCTCAGGGATCTTCATTCTTAAATCCAAGAGCTTACGCGATACTTCACCGTATGCACCATGCTTTTAGTGATACAGAGAAAGATCCGCATTCGCCACACTTTGTAAAGGACGTATGGGGAATGATGATACAGACTAAGAATATCTATTTAAACTATGCTAAGTTTAATCACGAACCGGAGGAGCAGTTTAGGGATAATTATCCATCATGGCCAATTATTGATAAAATTGGAGACTCTTGGGTCACACGGATGATCTTTATAGGTTTTTACATTTGGTTCTATGTCACCTTCGCAACTGCCTGGTGGATGTTCCTTTTGTTGCCTATTCACTTCCTTATGGGTCCATTGCATGGCGCAATTGTTAACTGGTGCGGCCACAAATATGGGTATTCTAATCATGACAATAATGACCATAGCAAAAATTCGATTCCTTTAGACTTTCTGATGATGGGTGAATTGTTTCAGAACAATCATCATAAAAAGCCTAACAGTCCAAATTTTGCATCCCGTTGGTTTGAACTGGATCCAACTTATCCTTTAATGAAGGTGATGCACTGGATGCATATAATCCGGATACGCAAAACTTAAAGGTAAAATTAAGCATTCTCTCCGAAGTCTGCATAATTGCGCTGAAGAAGCGCAATGACGCTAGGCCTTCTCTGAGAAAACATAATTTTTCTGTAGAGCGAAGAGGAGGGGTCACCTAAAATCAAAAAGGCATCAGATCATTCTGATGCCTTTTTGGTGTTTTGAGCTTTATGTAGCCGTTTGTCTTGGTTGCTTTGTTTCATATAGCCTTTCTAACATAACCATTCTCTTGCTATCACACCTTTTTTTCGCTTTACCTTTCTCTTGCCTCGGCCTTCCCTACCCAATTACTCCCCAAACATTCTGCTAGAGGAAAATATGTCTTCTATGGAAAGGCCTCGAAGACTTTGCTCCCTTTTTCAGGGAGCCTAAGGGTTCAGCCTTGTAATAGAACGGCTTATTTTACCAATACTA
>JACMPF010000045.1 GCA_014377665.1 Pedobacter sp.
CTTCTACGTCCTGGCTTCGAGTCTGCTTCGTATCTGCTTCGTGTCTGCTAGCGCTCGGCCCGAAGGAAACACCCATAAAACACATATCGGAGCGGTATTTGAAAAACTTCTGTACAAATCCCATATCAACGAGAGCATTTTCTCAAAAAACAAAGTGGGAAAGGTCTAAAATTAAAATAGCGGAATGCCGGGATCAATTATACCGCCTGCCATCAATGTTCACGATTTTCTTTACATCGGTAACTTTTATCAGTTCAGAAACGCACTTTATAAAACAACGCTACCGATATACTTTCTTATTCTCTATGATTTATTAGCTTTGGTACCAAAACACTAGAAGTAAATAATAGGTCTGTTTGAACCGCTAAATGAAGTTGCTTTTGTCGCTACTTTTGTCGCCAGCGTTGAAATTGACTCTGAAAATCGCCTCAAATACAATTTAAATAAAGAAATACAATGAATCATTGGTTAGTCAAGTCGGAGCCTTTCAAATACAGCTGGGAACAGTTTAAAAAAGATGGCCGTACCTTCTGGGATGGCGTGCGCAATTACCAGGCACGTAACAATCTCAGAGAAATGAAAGAAGGTGACCTAGTGCTTTTCTACCACAGTAATGAGGGGAAAAACGTAGTCGGCATCGCAAAGGTTGTTAAAGAATCATATCAGGATCCAACCACTGACGATACCAACTGGGTGGTTGTGGATCTGTCTCCTGTTGAACCGCTGAAAATCCCGGTATCGTTAGAACAGATCAAAAAGGAAGAAAGTCTTAAAGACATTTCACTAATTAGGCAAGGAAGGCTCTCCGTCATGTCGCTTAGAGCAGAGGAGTTCGACAAGATTTTGGAAATGGGAAGCTAGCAGCAGGCTACTCAGGAAAGAACAACGCCTTCAACTCGTGCGCGTCATTTGCTTTCATTTTGCCACCTAGGACCAATCGCAATTGCCTTCTTCTTAAAGCACCTGCAAACAACTCCTTCTCTTCATCGCTCTCTGGAATAAGTTCTGCGACAGGAATAGTCTCGTTATTTTGCCCTATAGCAACAAAAGTATAATAGGCCTCATTAGACTTCAGCCGAACTCCTGAAGGTATGTTTTCTGCCCAAACATCAAGTCTTACCTCAACAGAGGTAGTGAATGCGCGGGTAACTTTTGCTTCGATGGTAATTACATCGCCGAGCTTAATGGGGTGTTTAAAAGAAACATTATCCACAGAAGCGGTAACCACAATTCTATTGCAATGCTTCTGAGCCGAGATCGCAGCGGCAATGTCCATCCAGTGCAAAAGCCTTCCGCCCATCAAATTATTAAGCGTATTGGTATCATTAGGCAGTACCAATTCATTCATAATGGTAAAAGAGTGGCTGGGGTTCTTTACTTTAAGACTCATATTAATTTAGCGCTTCACATTATTAATGTTTGTAAATCCTATCAATTCCTCCCAACGGGAGCCTGGTTTGCGGTAATATACAAACACTTGATAGGTATTGTCTGTCTCAAAAAAAGAAGCTTCAAAAACAGTTTGGTCAATCTTGCCGGTATCTTTATCCAGCCAAACATATTTGTAGTCGTACAGTCCTTGCTTCAGCGTAATGTTCCCTGAAAAGCGTTTTTTACCAGCATCATAAGTAAGCTTGTTACTTTCGTTCAAAACGTAATTGTTAAATCGTCCCACTACATAAGCCGAACCATTTTTTGTGGGATGGGGCGAGTTCAAGGTAAAAGAAATTCCCGCATAATCTGCATCTGTGGCCGGTTCTCTCCCTTCATTGTTTCTAATGAAGAAAGCTCCGTTCTCATCTATCAGATTACTATACTTTGCTTTACTCGCTGCCGGATCTTGGAAAAGAATGACATTGATGATCGAATCTTTAATGATGTCCTGCACGTTTTCTGCCTTATACCGCAGACTTCTAATGTCGAATTTTCTAAACTCATTTCCTCCAGGAAAATCATTGGTGTTCAAATCATTGTACACCAAAGCGCCTGGCTTAATAAAAGAAGGTTTAGTATTGGTAATTGCTGTTAGAGGATCCGCATTCTGCATTACTACAGCCTTTATGTCTGTGTAAACATTTTGAATTGCTATTTTATGGAAGATGGTAAAGTTGAGCTTCTGATTACTAAACCGTAAGGATACTTGCGGACTCGGTACAACATCCGTTGCGACATTAACAATGTTTTCTACTACGAAGAACCTTTGGGAGATAACTGGTTTTTTAAGGTCACCATCTTCATAAACTTTCAGTAGGTAGTTCCCTGAGATCTTAGGCTTTATCTGTGGGTTGGGTATCTTGAGTTCGTAGTGTGTGAACTTTTGTAGGGTGCCAAAGGAGTATTTAAAGTCTTGGATTCTATCTTCAGATAAGCTTTCCAGGAAATCCATTGTAGAAATACGAGAAGGTTTCCAATCGGACGTGCAATGTTCAATGGCATACCAATAGACCTTGCTACCTCCGTTCAGGTCGTCAAAAGCGAAGATCAGTTGCTCATTGGAATTCAGTGTAATGATCGGAATAGATTGCTCTTTCTGTGCATTGTAACATTCTACTGTTTTGATGTTCGGTTGGTAGATATTGTTTTCATAGACAAATTGCTGTTGTGCAACAGCAATTTGTAGATTTAATACTAGAAGCAGAAAGCATATAAAGCATTTCATTTCTATTTACCTTCCAAATCCATGATATCAGATGCAAGATCTTCCCACGTAGTCTGAGCTGTATCAAGGAGATTCTTCGATGCCTGGTAGCGTTTGTTCGCTTCAGATAGTTTGCTGGAATCCGAGTAGGTTTTTTCATCAGCAATCTCCGACTCTATAGCTTTAACCTGATTCTCGAATTCTGAAATATCTGTCTCAATCTTTTTGAGCTGATCGTTCAGCTTCTTCAATTGCTGATGAAGATTTGGGGTAGAAGGCTTATCTTCAACCACTTTCTTAACCTCTTTATCTGGTCTCACTGGCACAGGAGTCGGTTTAGCTGGCGGTCTTTTACTATTCCATTCTTCGTACTCCGCATACGTTCCAGGGTATTCTTTAATGTCTTTGTCTTCAATGAACCAGATCTTGTTAGCCACATTGTCTAAGAAGTACCTATCGTGAGATACTGCGATAAATGTACCTTCATATTGCGTCAGGGCCTGAATCAGGATATTGACCGATTGGATATCCAGGTGATTCGTAGGCTCATCCAAAATAAGGAAGTTTGAATCTGTTGTCAGAGATTTAGCCAGGGCAACCCTTGATTTCTCTCCTCCGGAAAGTACGCGTATCTTTTTGAATACATCATCTCCCGTAAATAGGAAACAGCCTAAAATACCTCTGAGCTCAGTGTCTGTATGCTTTGGTGCAAAAGCCTGAAGCTCTTCTAGTATGGTGTTTTCTAAATGCAGTGATTCTAACTGGTGCTGAGCAAAGAAAGTGGTGGTCACATTATGGCCAGTTTCACATTTGCCCTCAAACGTTTCTGCACCGGCTATAATTCTTAGCAGGGTAGATTTACCTTTACCATTTGCACCAATCAATGCAATTTTATCTCCTTTTTCAATAAGTCCATCAGCGTTTTCTAGTATCTCAATATTTGGATAGCTCTTGTTTGCTTCGTCGACCTTGATTACGTGCCGACCAGATGGTTTAGAGAACTTAAACTGGAAGTTTACGGTAGGGTTATCATCATCAACATCTTCCACACGTTCCATTTTATCCAACGCTTTCATGCGGGATTGCGCCATTTTAGCCTTCGAAGCCTTTGCCCTAAAGCGCTCAATCAGGCGTTCTTCCTGCTTAATCTTAGCCTGCTGATTTTTAAATTCACCTTTCTGGATTTCACCTCTCAGTGATTTTTCTTCCAGATAGAAACTGTAGTTACCGGAATATGGTGTCAGTTTTCCTTTGCGGGATTCAACGATCTTGTTCACTACTTTATCAAGGAAGTACCTATCGTGGGAAACGATTACAATAGCACCTTCAAAACTACCTAAATAAGTTTCCAGCCATTTGATGGAAGGTAAATCCATGTGGTTTGTAGGCTCATCCAGTAATAAGATATCTGGAGTTTGTAATAGAATCTTCGCAAGCATCACACGCATTCTCCATCCTCCGGAGAAGGTGTTCAATGGCCTGTGCTGATCTTCTGTGCTAAACCCTAGACCTGCAAGGATCTCATTTGCTCTATATTCTATGCTGTAACCATCTAAAGCCTCAAACTCTTGTTGCTTGTCGCTGAGTTTATATAAGACATCTTCAGAATAGTCGGTCTCAATTTGCTTTAGGAGTATTTCTATTTCATCATGAAGCTGGTTCTGGCGTTCAAATGCCTCCATTGCGACATGCAGAATGCTATGGTGTGAGTCGTAGGAAAGTAAATCCTGATTCAGGTAGCCTATTTTCAAGTCTTTCGACATAGAAATGCTGCCTGAAGAGGGTCCATATTCACCAACAATTATTTTTAAAAGTGTAGATTTTCCCGTTCCGTTGGCACCAATTAGTCCAACCCTATCTCCTGGTTTAATATGCCAGTTTGCCTCGTCGTATAAAGCTCTGGAGCCTATAAGGAATGTTAAGTCGTTTATCGAAATCATGTAATTGCAAAAATACAAACAAATGTGCATTTTTGGCATTAATTAATTCCTTCGTTCCATGTACCGTCTTATTAAACCGATATTCTTCAAATTTGACCCCGAGAAAGTTCATTATTTTGTTGTAGAACGTTTAAAATGGTTTCATGAGCGCTTTCCATTAGGTCAGACTATTTTGAGAAGTAGCTTCGATGTGAAGATAAAGGGCCTGGAACGTGAGGTTTTCGGCATCAAGTTTAAGAACCCGGTTGGCTTAGCTGCGGGATTCGATAAGAACGGAGAATACATTGAAGCATTGAGCGATATCGGATTCGGATTTATTGAGGTTGGTACTGTAACTCCCCTCCCTCAACCCGGTAACGATAAGCCAAGAATGTTCCGTCTGGAGGCCGATAAGGCAATCATTAATAGGATGGGCTTCAACAATAAAGGGGTAGATACCCTGGCAGAGCGACTAAGACTATTAAAAAGTAAGAATACCGAGATTGTTATTGGGGGTAATATTGGCAAGAACAAGAGTACACCAAATGAAGATGCGGTTAGCGATTATATCAAATGTTTCGACAGGCTTCATGAGGTGGTTGACTATTTTGTAGTAAACGTAAGCTCTCCGAATACGCCTGGTTTGAGAGCGCTTCAGGAAAAGGAGCCTTTAATGGATTTACTGAATACCTTGGAGCAACGTAACCAGCAGAACCCGGTTAAACGCCCCATTCTCTTGAAGATAGCTCCTGATCTTACCAATGAGCAGCTGGATGATATCGTTGAAATTGTTCTTGAAACTGGTATCGCAGGGGTAATTGCAACTAACACTACCATAGATCGAAACGGACTTTATTCCGAGGAAGCTGTTGTTAAGGAAGCTGGCGGTTTAAGTGGGATGCCACTTACCCAGCGGTCTACGGATGTAATCCGGTATCTGTCTCAGAAATCAAATAAGGCTTTCCCAATTATTGGCGTGGGAGGAATTCACTCTCCTCAGGATGCGATAGACAAACTGGAAGCAGGTGCTTCGCTTGTTCAACTTTATACTGGTTTTATCTACGAAGGTCCAGGATTGATCAAAGCTATTTGCAAGGAACTGGTTAAGCGGCCATGATAGTATCCCACAAAAAAACCCTTCTACATCGTAGAAAGGCTTAAATCTTAAAACTTAAATGATATTATGCTTTAGCAGTAAGCTGATCTAAGATCGCATTGTTTTGAGCCAATTGATCTTTTGTAGATTGTCTTGAGCGGCTACCTAACTCGATGTTAGTCGCTAGTTTCAAGTTTTTTACATCTAATTTTGCGAATGTTTTATTTCTTCTGTCTTTTCTTTTTAGTCTTGTAACTGCCATGTTAATTTTTTTTATTTAAATATTTAAATCTGGAGGTCGAGAGCGGATTCGAACCGCTGTAGGAGGTTTTGCAGACCTCTGCCTAGCCACTCGGCCACTCGACCCTGTTAAAATTCAGGCTGCAAAAATAGTAATTATTACTTACTATGCAATTTATTTCTGCAAATTTCTGCTGATATCAGAACAAATTATAGCTGCAGAAATGGCAACGTTCAATGACTCAGCAGCCCCAACCCTTGGTATCGTCACTGGATCGGTGATAAAAGCCTGTACCTCTTCACTTATTCCCTGACCTTCGTTTCCAAGGATCACTAGTCCCTCGCTACCCCATTCTGTTTGGTACATACTTTTCCCTTCCAGTAAGGCGCCAAAAACCTTTATCTCATTATCAGCTAAAAAAAAACTAAGATCCTGATAATACACCTGCACACGAGCAAGAGAACCCATGGTAGCTTGTGCCGTTTTTGGATTATAAACCTCAACGGTATTTAGTGAGCAAATAATGTACTTGAAGCCAAACCAATCTGCGGTTCTAATTATCGTTCCCAGATTACCCGGGTCTTGAACGCCGTCAAGAACTAAGGTGAAGGATCCTTTCAAGTTCTCGGCATTGAAATTCTCAGCTTCAGGAATGTAAATAAGCGCTAAAATCCCCTGCGGCGTTTGTAACGTACTAATCTTGTTCAGTTCAACGTTGTTTACTTCAAATAACTTTATATTTGCAGGCAAAGCAGGGAGTAGAGACTGGTATGGAGCAAGATAGTATATGCTGTGGATCTTAAAAGGTGAGTCAATAAATTCTATAATAGATTTTATTCCTTCAACAATGAATATCCCATTTTCTTTACGGTACTTTTTTTGATGTAACGATTTTATAAAACTTAACTGAGACTTTGAAAGCATATCTTCCTTATAAACAAAACACCTTTTATCCTGCAATATTACTATTTATTCTCCTCTTTGTATCCGCATGTTCTTCAACAAAGTATATTGCAGACTACCAGTCGATTGTTAAGAAGGTTAAAATAGATAGCGTAGACAAACAATTTGAGGAAGAGGCATTAAACTATATTCAGAAAGACATCAGGCCTACATCTACCATCGGGATTAACGTAATAATTTATAACCTCTTTAATACCAAAGATGGTAAGTATAAAACTACAGGGATCAAGCCACTCGGTACTCCGCCTCCAATTTTGGACAGTGCGCTTGTAGAGATTTCCAGAGATCAGATACAAAAGTTCTTAATTAGTAAAGGCTATTTTAAGGCTAAAGTAACTTCTGCGATCGATGTCAAGAACCAGAAAGCTAAAGTTAGATTTAAGGCAAATCAAGGCCCTTCATATTCTATTAATAAAATCGCCTATAAAATCCTTGACAGTGTAACCAAGGATACTTATTTAAAAAACAAATCACTCTTTACACATTTCAAAGAAGGTATGCGTTATGATGACGATTCCCTTTCGTATGAAAGAGATCGGATCTACCAGGTAATGAAGGAGAACGGTTACTTTGATTTTGCCAGACCGTACGTCAAGTTCGAGCTAGATACCAACTTGAATTCTAGTAAAGTTAATGTATCTCTTTTGATCGACAATCCTAAAGATAAAGCTGCACACCAAAAATATACCATTGGCGAATCCAGCCTGATCATCGCGCAAGATGCTGAGGGTTTTCAAGGGCCGATGGATAGCCTTCTTAACGATGCTGGCAAGATTTCCCGGTTGTATAGGGGTCTTCGATACACAGACCTTTCTGGTAAGTTTAGAAGAGGTCCGATCGCACGCTACAATTTTCTTCAGGATTCCACAACCTATGATATCAGAAATGAAACGCTGACCTACGATAGGATGTATGAACTAAACGTGTTTAAGAATGTTAAAATTGATTACGCAAAAGCCCAGGATAGTTCCTATAAATTGCTGCCAATAATCCAGCTTATCCCTCAAAAAATTATGAGTAATAGGGTAGAAGGAGAGATTCCTTTTAATGGCGGTACTGTAGGCTTTACGCTAAGTAATACCTATACCAATAATAATTTGTTTAGGGGAGCAGAACGTTTTGAATTCCAAATTAAAGGAGGCTTGCAGTCCCGTATTGGAAATGGTACCTCATTGCTCAGTGATATTTACCAAAGAGACTTTTCGTTGAGTTCTAATATCAGCGTACCCCGGTTAATGTTACCATTCATATCTGCCAGACCAGGAAGAAGGGGGGGCATGCCACATACCGTTTTTTCTACGAGTTACGCCTATGCGTTACAAACAAATTTTTTCCAGCGTCATGTATTCCTAAATTCCGTAACGTACGAGTTTGTGGAGTCTAAATCAAAATACCATTCTATTACGCCCTTAAATTTCGAGTACAGATTAGGTAATCTAAGCAGCAACTTATCAGATAGCATTATCCAGAACAATCAATACTATGTTAGGCTTTTAAGCAGAAAAGACATCACCTTGGGAATCAAGTACACGTACTCTTTGAATTCTGATAAGCTTTTAACTAACAGTGACTTCATTTATTTTAGGGGCAACATGGATCTTGCTGGTAACCTATTACAGCTTGCTTCTAAACTTTCAGGAAATAAGCACGATCCAAAGTTGGGTGATTTTGCTGAGATATTTGGCTTGCCATTTAACCAATATATACGTCCTGAAGTCGATTTAAGGTGGTACAAAGGTCTTGGGGGAGAAAAACAAATAGTCACCCGGATAAATGCAGGTGTGGGTTTTGCTTACGGTAATTCGACAGCAATGCCATTTGAGAAACTCTTTTTTGCCGGTGGTTCGAGTGGTGTGAGGGCTTTTCAAGCGAGAACTTTAGGGCCAGGAAATTACAATAGAGGTATCAGTATACCGGATTCTGCAACCAGACGTTCTCTTTTTGGTATTGATCAATTAGGCGATATGCATATTGAAGCCAACTTGGAGTACAGATATCTTTTGTTGAATAAGTTCTTTGGTGCCAAACTAAAAGGGGCAGTGTTTCTTGATGCTGGAAACGTTTGGAATATCTCCAGTAATAACGCCGAGTCTTCTACTAAATTCGACCTTGCCAAGCTAGGAAATCAGTTGGGCATTGGTACCGGTGCCGGGTTTAGATATGATGTACAGTACTTTGTCTTCCGTTTTGATGTTGGCCTAAAGCTTAAGGATCCCCAGTTTCAGGGTTCAGAACAGTGGGTGATCAGCAAGCTGTTTAGCGGTGGTAAGGAGTTTAAGCGAGCTTACAATGCCATGAACAGTCCGATGCAATACCGTTTTCTTCAATACAACTTCGGTATAGGAATGCCTTTCTAGAAGGCGCTTTTCAAACCATCGAATATAGTCTCGAAGAATGTTCCAACGCTCAAACCATTGCTATGATTGAAGTAAATAAAGATCAAAAATAGGATGACCGCTACAATAAGGAATTTTCTAAATAGGAATGCAATTACAAAAAGAATCACTGGAAATAGTACCAGCCACAAACTATTAAAAGCATAAGGAGTTAGGTTTCCATCTTTTTTATAGACATAGAAAAGCTTGCTATGGGTGCCCTGGTTATTTTCATGTTTGATGTATACAAAAGCAGAGCTTTCTAAAGGAAGTGGCAAAACCGCTACCCCATCACTAAACTTAACTTCCTGAGTAAAACCACTAACACTAAATCTATAGAGGCCATTAATTTTCTCAATAGGGTTGTTCAATGAATCTGCGGCAATAATCGCGAGCTTGCTGTTTTTCAATAGGCTCTCCTTCACGATAAAGTTGTTGATGTCTGAATTTTGTGCGTAACTGTAAATAGATGCCGTAAGCAGCAAAATTAATAGGCGTATTGTTTTCATCCCCAATGGTATTTATTCTATTGATCGCTTGTTATAGATCAGGTATCCCAAATGTAGTAAAACGCCGTTTCTTTTTATCGGGTCGTCGTAGATATTATAACTGAAGCTTATTGGACCTACAGGAGTGTGATAAATCAGCCCTGCCGTAGCAGCATACTGCCATTTACTTAAAGACGAGGAATGGCCAACACCCTGAAAACCAATTTTCTCAAACTTTTCATAAGGTAAAAAAACATAACCTTCGGCCCTAAGCTCGAGGTGTCGCCGTAAACTAAAAACATTTTTAAGGCCTCCGGCTAGATAACTTGTAGCCCTGAAGTTTTGCAAAAAGAGGGAGCGACTGTCCTGCAAAGGATAAAAAGCTGGAGCTGACAATAGCGTGGAATAGTAACTTGAAAACAGCGGTTGATTCGAGAAAACTGCTTCGGCAAGGTAGCCTAACGAATACCTCCGCTTTTGAAGGAAGTAGTTTTCATCACTAAACTTGACATTAAACCATTGTCGGTATTTGCTATACACTACAAGTTTATTTACAGGCATTGCCAAGACTAC
Source organism: Pedobacter sp. (assembly GCA_014377665.1). Taxonomy (GTDB): domain Bacteria; phylum Bacteroidota; class Bacteroidia; order Sphingobacteriales; family Sphingobacteriaceae; genus Pedobacter. The sequence continues at coordinate 10,294 of JACMPF010000045.1, forward strand.
ACCTTGGGTGGAGCCAATACCGCCAGATTGGAAACTTTCTCTGCCCGCGTAAAAGTTCAGACTTAATAATAAGTTTCTTCCTTTACTGGGATATTGCTTTCTGTTGAAATTATACTTTTCAAAAGAGAGTGTCGATCTCGATGCATTTAAAATTGTTTTATCCAATTGATCACCAATTACATACTGTTCATTTGGGCTATATTCATCGCCATTATTGATGAATGAAGTTCCTAAACTTATCCTGGTATTTCTGTTGAGTGGCATGCCAAGCATAACTCCAATTTTCCTGTCTGCCTGCTCAATATATGTTGGATGCGGATTTTCTATGAAAATGGAACTGGTATTGTAGTAATCGAAGTGGTTATAGGTAAAATCGGCAGCCAGAAATAATGGTAATCTTGAGGGATAATCTACCCGCCCACTTAGCTGTACAGACTCATAAAATCTACCTGAATATAGATTGGTTCCAAACGTATAAGATTTCTTATTCAGGTAGTTGTATTGTAACCCTAAAAACACATTACTAATTGGTCTCGTTGAGATATTCCCTCCAAAATCAACTGTAAAGCTTTTCTGAGGTTTCGCAACGATTTCAAAATTATAGCTGTCAGATACCGGGTTGTAACTGATCTTCGGATATACCGTTTCAAAAGTTTCATCGGCAACAAGCTTGTAATATCCTTGCTTGATATCAGCTAAATCAAAGGTTTTTTGATCTCGCTTAAATAAGCGCTCTACATACTTTTTCTGCTGTGTATTAACCCCTGAAACCGTAACACCACTAAATACGAGGTTTGGTTTTTTGCTATTAAAGCCATTTCTTTTCGCTATCAATGCCTCATCTGAAACCCGCCTTTTAATTCGTCCCTTTATCAGGGGCATTTCAGCAATTGTAGCATCGTAACCCTTTTTGATCAGAGCCGCTACCGGATTAAAATTAGATACAGAGTATCCAGTGAGGTCAGGCTGAATATAGACTCCATTTTTACCGATCAAGGTAGAGTCCGACTTTGATAAAAACATAAAGACCATCAACCTGCTCATTAGACGTTCATCATTACTTTTTGGATATTCATTAAAAATCTTTGACGATACATTGGAGCCGATTATGACATCAGGATCGAAGCTTTTTTTCATCACATCCGCAGGGAAATTGTTGTATAAGCCACCGTCAAATACGTATTTGTCTTCCAATTTTATTGGTCTGTAGATCAAGGGAACAGTCATTGTGGCTCGAACGGCTTCTGCAAGACTTCCTTTACTTACGGTAATGCTGGTTTGCGAAAGTACGTCAGACACCATACACCTAAAAGGTACAAAAAGGTTGTCAAAGTTGTCCTTGGAGATTGCCGAGGCCTGAGAGAAAAGCTCTAACAGGGCAAAGTTTAACGGAATATCATTAACCAGATTTGAACGTACACTAAGTCTCAGATTACTGTCTACCGATAACTTCGCTGTTAGAATCGAGGGGTTAATGCTTTTTTTTTGAAAGAAAAACGAATAATCGCTGGTATATCTGCCTCCAACCCAATCCTGAAAATCTGTGCTCAAGGCAATTTTTTCTATCTGAGAAGGGGAATATCCGGCAGCATACATTGCCCCAACAATCCCGCCCATTGATGTTCCTGTAATGTAATCTATCGGTATGTTGTTTTCTTCTAAAGCTTTCAGAATTCCAATATGCGCGATTCCTTTTGCCCCACCTCCGCTAAGAACCAAACCTACCTTCTGTGCGTAGAGTTTACTTACGCTCAAAAATAACATTAGGTAAAGGAAATATCTTAAGGATCTCACTTTCCTAATTTACGGTTTTTTATCATACAGAGAATTAGTTCATCCGCATGATGGTATAGGTCAAGAATGTAGCATAACTCACCCACAAAAAATAGGGAATAAAAAGTAAGCCCGCTGTTTTGTCGATCTTGTAGAATGATACACCATTTATACCTATCATGGCTAACAAGGCTAGAATCTCATAAAATGCCGCGTCAATCTGGTGCGCATAGAAAAAGAAGAAGGACCACATCAGGTTAAGCAATAGTTGTATCGCATAAATTGCAACAATACGGGGTAGGTGATCAACTTGCTTTCTCCTTTGCCAAACCAAATATGAAGCGATTCCAATTAGCACAAAGAGTGTAGTCCAAACCGTGGGAAAAGCCCAATTTGGAGGTGTAAAAGACGGCTTATTGATAGTTAAATACCATGTTTGCACCGATTTCTGGGTTAGCAGACTGCCTAATGCACCAATGCTCATAGGAATAAATATATTGATTATCAATGCCGGAAAGCTGAATTTTGCTGATTGCTTTGCTAAAACCATAGTTGAGTTTTTTTATTATAGACTGCAATATAGCAAACCAATATTATTTCTAGATTTATAGTATCAATAAGCAATATATAAACCTTATAAAAAGAAAAACGTGGAATACACAAGACTAAGAGTTGGCCTTTTTGGAGTTGGTTTGGAAGCCTATTGGGAGCAGTTTGATGGCCTAAAGGATCGGTTAAACGGCTATGTTCAACAGATGGCTGAAAAATTAAGTGCTTCGGATGTCGAAGTGGTAAACTTCGGACTGATAGATACGCCTGAAAAAGGCCTTGAAGCAGGCCATAACTTTAGAAAGGAGGATGTCGATATCCTATTTTTATACATCACGACTTATGCCTTGTCTTCTACCATTTTACCGGTGGTTCGACGGGCAAAAGTTCCCGTAATTATTTTAAATTTATCTCCTGAAGCAAGTATCGACTATACCAACTTTAACAAGATGGGTAACCATACCAGTATGACAGGAGCGTGGTTGGCGAATTGTTCTGCCTGCTCTGTTCCTGAAATAGCCAACGTATTTAAGAGATCGAATATACCCTTCCATCAGGTAACAGGTGTGCTGAATGAAGATCCACAATCATGGACTCAAATTCAAGAATGGTTGGAAGCGGCAAAAGTTGCAAATGTGATGTCGCACAATAGGCTTGGTCTAATGGGAAATTACTACGGTGGAATGCTTGATATTTACACTAACTTAACTTTGCAATGCGCAACATTTGGAGGGCACATAGAGATTCTGGAAGTTGATGAACTCTCGCAAATCAAAGCAGGTGTAAGCCTGGAAGAAATAGGAGCGAAAGTGGATGAATTCAACCAGACCTTTGATATTCAGGACGATTGTTCTGGTATGGAGCTCGAACGTGCCGCAAAAACTGCCGTAGCATTAGATAAGCTCGTTTTGAAATACAATCTGGGCTCAATTGCATATTATCATAAAGGAACCGGAAATTACCAGAACGAGGATACTATGAGTGCTGTGATTTTAGGAAATTCCTTGCTAACTGCGAGGGGAATTCCAGTGGCAGGAGAGTATGAGGTCAAGAACGCTCAAGCGATGAAGATTTTGGATATCTTTGGCGCCGGAGGCTCTTTCACGGAATACTATGCAATTGATTTTAAGGACGATGTCGTATTGATGGGGCACGACGGACCTTGTCATGCAGGTATAGCTGAGGGTAGGATCAAGGTTAAACCTTTGAAAGTGTACCATGGTAAGGTTGGCTCAGGATTATCCGTGGAGATGTCTGTTAAGCATGGTCCGGTTACCCTGTTATCGGTAGTTGAAACTGTAGATGGAAAAATCATTTTTTTAGTGGCAGAAGCGGAGTCTGTAGAAGGCCCTATTCTGGAAATCGGAAATACCAACAGCAGATATAAATTTAGTATTGGTGCCCGTGCGTTCGTGGACAACTGGAATGCTCATGGTCCCGCCCATCATTGTGCAATCGGAACAGGTCATATCTCCGCAAAAATCACTAAATTGGGATTGTTGATTGGCGTAGAGACTATCCGTGTCTGTTAAAAAAAATAAAATACATCGTTATAGTATTATGTTTAATTATCGGTTTCCCCTGTTTTTCACAACAGCAGACTTTATGTAAACCAACCTCAATAACATGCCGGCGAAGGACCTTTGGCAGCTTTGCACGGAGGAAAATACAATTGGCATCAGGAAGATAGCGAAGAATTAAAGGGGGAAGAAGATGAACGTGCACATAATATTGATTCGGATATTAGTATTAAAGAAATGCGTGAAGGAAAAAAGGATGGAGATAATAAAGAAATCGTATCGGGTTGCCATGGATAATGTCGATTGACAAACAGACTGGGTTACTTAACTTTATTAAAAACAAAAAGGTCTTTAAAAATCCATTTACCTTCCTTAAGGTTTCCTCTTGCGATAACGAATTGATTTGTACTTCGTTTTTCGTAAAGTATGCGTAGTTCTTCACCTTCTTTCTGGAATACTGCACGGTCTTTACTTGATTCGACAAAAGCATATCGGTCTTGCTTATCTTTTTCTTCAGAACCTATCAAACCAGGTTGAAAGTGTTTTACAAGAGATACGAATCCTTTTTCTTGTCGTTCATAAGCCAGCATCTCATAAAGTGCAGCTCTTCCGTCTTTCATAAAGCGCATAAAACCAAGTATATTACCGTTTTCCGGAGCGAGCCAGACACCATCTATCGATTGTCCATCTTCCGTTTTTGCCTTCCAATGACCTTCGATGAAACTTACGTCGGCGACTGAGCCAGCTTTTATATCGGTTTGGGCATGTGACTGTAGGTTGAAACAGGTAACGAGTACGATAGAAAAAGTTATAAGGTATTTCATGATATTAAATTATAATTGGTTCTAGGTCAATATACAAAATCCCTTGAAAAATTGCGCGTTTTTTCAAATACTTTTTGTTTGTCAGGACATGACATTAGATTAGGGTTTGGAGGGTCTATCTGATATAAAATTCTTTCAACCTATTCTATGTTCGAGGATCAAATCTCAGGACAGTGCATGATGGCTTTGTCGAAAACTTTATGGATACTAGTAAAGTTAAAAATTCAATTATTTTAAAGCCTAACCAATTATGAACCAGCAGCTAAACAGGCTCGTAACCTTAATGAGCGTAATCTTATTGTGCAATCTTCCAGGCAACGCAGTTGCGCAAAAGCTCTCTCTCTACGATTTAAAAGTGGAGCACATAGTAAATCCACTCAATATTGACAATCCAATGCCTCGTTTTAGCTGGAAAATCAACTCGGGTGTAAAAAATACGGTACAAACTAAATATGAAATCAAATTAGGTAAGACCGCCACCATCGGGAATAAACCTTTTTGGTCTACTAATAAGGCTGTCGACCAGTCTATATTGATCCCTTACTCCGGACCTGAACTAGGCTCTAAAACAAAATACTTCTGGCAAGTGCGGGTAAAGGATAACCATGGCAATACCTCTCCTTGGTCGGCAGTACAACATTTCCAAACAGGTTTGAAATCTGCAGATTGGACTGCTAAATGGATTACTGTTGAAGGTAAAGATACTTCGAAGATTAGTCCGCTGTTTAGAAAGGAGCTTTCTTTATC
>JACMPF010000004.1 GCA_014377665.1 Pedobacter sp.
AACGTTTCACCAACTTCATTGTCTAGCTCAGTTGGGAATGGGCCTCCACCTACACGAGTACAGTAAGCTTTGAAAATTCCATAAACATGTCCAACCTTGTTGGGGGCAATACCCAGTCCGGTACAGGCGCCAGCAGTTGTCGTATTTGAAGAAGTAACGAAAGGATAAGACCCAAAATCCACGTCCAGTAATGTGCCTTGCGCTCCTTCCGCTAGCACAGTCTTGCCTTCCTTAAGAAAGCCATTTACATAGTGCTCGCTATCTACATGAGGAATACTTTTTATGAATTCGATAGCTTCAAAAAATGCTGCCTCTTTCTCTGTTAAATCATACTCAAAATTATAATGAGACAACATGTCTTTATGTTTCTGTACCAGCTTATTATAACGTTCTTTAAAGTCAGGAAGAGTGGTGTCCCCAACTCTCAAGCCATTGCGGCCAGTTTTGTCCATATAAGTTGGCCCAATACCTTTTAAAGTTGAACCAATTTTATCTTTACCCATTTTTTGCTCATTAGCCGCATCAAGCAACTGGTGAGTAGGAAGGATAAGATGTGCCTTACGCGCAATTGCTAATTTACCTTTACCAACAGGATCATGACCAGCAGCTTTAAGGTTGTCTAGTTCCCTTTTTAAAATGATGGGGTCTATAACCACGCCATTTCCAATAAGGTTCATTGTTTTTTCGTTAAATATACCTGACGGAATAGTGTTTAGAACAAATTTTTTGCCATCAAACTCTAAAGTATGCCCGGCATTCGGACCGCCTTGAAAACGAGCTATCAAATCATACTGAGGACTTAATACATCAACAATTTTCCCTTTGCCTTCATCGCCCCATTGCAGGCCTAGAAGCACATCTACTTGCGTCATTCTTAAAATTTAATAGAAATATTTATAATTGGATTTTTAACTCGCATTCTTAATGGCTGTGTTCTTAATGTTCATTGATGCTTTTGCAGAACAATCAAAGCAAACACCATATAAGTTAAGGGAATGGTGCTTGATCTCAAATTTCAGCAGATCACCAACCATGCTTTGTATTTGATGTACACGTGGGTCACAGAACTCCACAACCTTCCCACAGTCAATACAAATAATATGATCATGCTGATGGTATCCGTACGATTTTTCAAATTGAGCCATGTTTTTACCAAACTGATGTTTGGTAACCAGATCACAGGAAACCAACAACTCCAAAGTATTATACACAGTAGCTCTACTCACACGATACTTTTGGTTTTTCATGTGTATATATAACGTCTCCACGTCAAAATGATCATCTCTGGAATAGATCTCTTCTAAAATGGCGAAACGCTCAGGTGTTTTTCTAAGACTCTTATTTTCGAGGTAAGCTTCAAATATTTTTCTTACCAGCTCGCTGTTGTGGTTTGTAGACATAGTTATTAAACTCCTATCAAAGGTATCAATTTTTATATTAAACGCTAATGATTTGTTGGTATTTTAAGTGTCAAAACGTGTTACTGCTGTGACTCCTTTTACCAGCATGAGGTTTTCAATCAGGTTGTCCAGGTGCTCTTTGTCGTTCACAAATATCATGATGGCCCCGTCAAAGATTCCATTGTCTGTATCTACTGTGATGGACCGCATATTCACTTTGAAATCACTAGAGATAACCTTCGTGATTTTGTTGATCAGGCCCACATCATCGATGCCAATAATATGTAGGCCAGTTAAGAACGTTAATTCCTGCTGCCTATTCCATTTAGCTTTAACAACCCTGTAGCCGTAGTTGGCCATAAGTTGGGCTGCATTGGGGCAGCTTATTCTATGAATTTTAATCCCTTCGTTAACTGTTACAAAACCGAACACATCATCTCCCGGGATCGGATTGCAACACGCCGCCAACGTATAATCAATTTTTTGTAAATCTTCGCCAATCAATAAGGTATCAGACTCTTTGCCCTTAACCTTATTCAGTATCGCATCAATCTTCTGATTGTCGTTTTTTTCAGTTCCTCTGTTCTCTATCTCTTTCTCACTTGCCAGGTAGTCTTTGAGGTCTTTGAGTTCTACTTTACCGTGTGCAACCGCTACGAATAGCTCTTGTGTAGAAGGCAGTTTGAAGAAGTAGCTGATCTTATTTAGGTTGTCAGTATTATAGGTGATCTTCAACGATTTGAGTTTGCGCTCTAGGGCTTCCTTACCCATTTCTGCAACCTTCCGCTTCTCTTCTTTCAACGAAGATTTGATCTTTGATTTTGCCTTCGCAGTAACAACGGTATTTAACCAATCCTCTTTCGGAGTTTGCTTGCTGGAAGTGATAATCTCTACCTGATCCCCATTCTGAAGCTTATAAGAAAGCGGAACAAGTTTATGATTTACCTTTGCGCCAATACACTTGGCGCCCACATCAGTATGGATCTCAAAAGCGAAGTCTAAAGCCGTAGCACCGAGAGGAAGTTGAAGTAACGCACCCTTAGGGGTGAAAATGAAGATCTCATCAGAAAACAAATTCATCTTGAAGTCATCAAGGAAATCCAAAGCATTTGATTCTGGATTGTTAAGCATTTCCCGAACATTCATAATCCACTGGTCCAGTCCGTTGTCATTACTGGATTCTTTATATTTCCAGTGTGCAGCAAATCCTTTTTCCGCAATCTCATTCATACGTTGGGTCCTGATCTGTACTTCAACCCACTGTCCTTTTGGACCCATGACAGTAGTGTGCAAAGACTCATAGCCATTACCCTTCGGAGAAGATACCCAGTCGCGCAGCCTATCGGGGTTTGGGCGATAAAGGTCGGTGACTATCGAATACGCTTTCCAGCAGTCGGCTTTTTCGTGTTCTGGTAAACTGTCCAAAATGATTCTGACGGCAAATAAGTCATAAACTTCCTCAAACGGAATATTTTTGCTTTTCATCTTGTTCCAAATAGAATGGATGGATTTTGGACGACCGTAAATGGCTGCTGTAAAACCCTGCTCAGCTAATATCTCATTGATAGGGTCCACAAACCTTTTGATAAATAAGCTGCGTTCGGCCTTCTTTTCATTCAGCTGGGTCGCAATGTACTTATAGGTGTCAGGTTCCAGATATTTCATCGAGAGATCCTCTAATTCGGACTTTATAGTATACAAACCCAGCCTGTGTGCCAATGGTGCATATAAGTAAATCGTCTCTGACGCAATCTTCAACTGCTTTTGGCGGGGCATAAAATCCATAGTTCGCATGTTGTGCAATCTATCAGCCAGCTTAATCAGAATCACCCTCACATCATCGGCAAGGGTAAGCAACATCTTTCTAAAGTTTTCAGCCTGTAGCGAGCTGTTATAATCGAATACGCCTGAAATTTTTGTTAAGCCGTCAATGATCTTTGCCGTCTTCTTGCCAAATTCCCGCTCAATGTCCTCCAGCGTAATGTCAGTATCTTCCACCACATCGTGTAATAACGCACAAACAATGGAAGTTGTGCCCAAGCCTATTTCTTCCGCGGCAATTTGTGCTACCGCGATGGGGTGGTATATATATGGCTCGCCAGATTTACGGCGCATATTTTTATGGCTTTCCAGAGCCATGTCGAAAGCTTTTCTAATTTCCTTCTTATCCCCACGTTGCATTGTCGGTTTACAAGCACGTAAAAGAGCCCTGTATCTTTTTAAAATCTCCAGCTTTTCTGCTTCTAAATCAATCACTAATGCATTTTTCATCAACATCTTATCTTCCTTTAATTAATATAGGTTTTTTTATTCGTCTCCATGACTACCTCCACAATAAAAGCTTGACTTATGTGTTCTCTAGTGTAGTTCTGCTAATGTATTATTTAGGTAAAAAATATGGCTATTTATTTGCATAATAATTACATTAGGGTTTAAATTAAGTCCATAATATTAAATTAGCCGTACCTTTACAGGGTTATAAATTTATGAAATTTTATAGATTATTTGTTCTGTCAATTGTCATTATTAGCAGCATATCCGCGACTGCCCAAGTCTCTGTTGTGTCTGTTAAAATGCCCGTTTTAGGTAAAAACGATACCATTCGCGTAGCCGGAACAAATGAGAATGGAGAAATGATTCCTTGGATTCCTTTAAATGAAGTAGTTATTTACGGTTATCGCATTTTCAAAACTCCTGCAGATCAGATCGCATTTAACAGGTTAAAGTACAATGTGATGAAAGTGATGCCTTACGCATTGTTCGCAAAAAGAAGGTATGAGCAATTAGAACGGGAAGTCGCATCTACTGCGGACAAAAAAGAACAAAAAAAATTCGTAAAACAGTGCGACAAGGAGATAAAGGATATGTTTAACCGCGAAATCAAAGAGTTAACGATCACACAAGGACAAATTCTTACAAAATTGATAGATAGGGAGCTGGGGCGTACAACTTACGACATAGTAAAGGAAACAAAAGGTGGTATTACAGCGTTTCTGTATCAATCGGTAGCCAGAGTTGTGGGTCATAACCTGAAAAGTACCTATGATCCTTGGCAGGATAGAGACATTGAGTCTATCATCGTATCCTCTGGCTTTTATCAATAAATGAACATGTCTGATACATCTAAAAGCATTCACCAATTCAAAGTTAAACTCATTGATGGCGTTGAAACCAATTTTTTATCCTACAAAAACAAAGTTCTACTCGTAGTCAACATTGCCACCGGATGCGGATTTGCCCCTCAGCTAAAAGAGCTTCAGCAGTTGAGAGAAGAGTTAAATGACAACGATTTTGAAGTGCTCGCTTTTCCCTCAAATGATTTTGGTCGCCAGGAACCGCTGGATGGCGAAGCGATAGCTACTTTTTGTCAGCTCAATCATGGGGTAAAGTTTCCAATATTTCAAAAGATCATGGTTAGGGGAGCAGCAGCGCACCCTTTATATAAATTTTTATCTGAGGTATCTACACCGAGATGGAACTTTCACAAGTATCTGATCAATCGCGATGGTGAAGTAGTCGACTATTTCTATCCTTTCACCACCCCCTTATCATCGAAAGTCAAAAAGAAGATTCTCAAATTAATTTAATGTTCTAAAAAAACAATATGAAGTTAGATATATTGGTGCTTGCCGTGCATCCCGATGATGCAGAACTTGGATGTTCTGGTACCATTTTAAAGTACATCGCAGAAGGTAAAAAGGTGGGAATAATAGATTTCACACGAGGTGAACTTGGTACACGTGGTACCGCCGAAACCCGTGATCAAGAAGCCGCTGAATCTGCAAAAATCCTTGGTCTTCATGCCAGAGAAAACCTCAGGTTCCGGGATGGCTTTTTCGTTAATGATGAAAAGCATCAGCTTGAGATTATTAAAATGATCCGAAAATATCAACCTGAATTAGTGCTTACTAATGCCTTACAAGATAGGCACCCGGATCATGGCAGGGGAGGGGATCTGGCAAATGATGCTTGTTTTTACTCAGGCTTGTCAAAGGTTGAAACTATCATTGAAGGCAAAAAACAAAAGGCATGGAGACCTTCATTAATACTTCAGTACATTCAGGATCACTACATAAAGCCTGATATCATTATCGATATTACTCCCTACATCGAAAAAAAAATCGCTTGTATTCAGGCATTTAAAACCCAGTTCTATAATCCAGATCAGGAAGAAGGACCAGAAACCTATATTTCTTCACCAGAGTTTTTTGACAGCGTTGTAGGGAGAGCCAGAGAAATGGGTAAGTCTATTGGAACCACCTATGCTGAAGGTTTTACCTCTAGAAAGTTATTAGGCGTCAACAGCCTGTTTGATTTAAAATAACTAAACCGCTACCATGTCGATCTTCTCTAACATCAAAAGCGCTTACAAAATCTTTAAGAAAGTAGACGTTACGAAAGTACTTGATTCTCTCTCTCTCATGGATGAGAACCAATTAAACGGTTTATTAAAGATGATGAGCTCTAATCATAATCAGCGCGAGCTGCCTCCAATAGATGGCGACTTTTACCATCTTGGAGATGAAGCCTTGAAAGACGACGACAGAGCATTGCAGCTTACGGTTAGGGCTTTTCTTGAGAAAGAGGTCAAGCCTGTCGTAAATAAATATTGGCTAAAAGCAGAATTTCCGCACGAACTCATCCCAAGGATAGCGTCCTTAAATATCTGCGGCTTAACCTATGATGGTTATGGATGTCCTAACAAGTCAAACCTGATGGAAGGTATGCTGGCAATGGAAATGGCTAGAGTTGATACTTCTATTTCTACCTTCTTTGGTGTTCAAAGTGGCCTGGCGATGGGCTCCATTTATCTTTTAGGATCTGAGCAGCAGAAGCAAGAATGGTTGCCGGAAATGCAGCAGTTTAAAAAGATAGGTGCATTTGGACTGACAGAGCCGGAAGTAGGTTCAGGAGTGGCAGGCGGATTGACCACAACCGCAAAAAGAACCGGCGATAAGTGGGTGCTAAATGGGCAGAAAAAGTGGATAGGCAACGCTACCTTCTCTGATGTTACTATCATTTGGGCAAAAGACCTGGATGATAATCAGGTAAAAGGTTTCCTTGTTCGGAAAGGCTCAAAAGGCTTTTCAGTAGAAAAAATGCTTGATAAAATGGCACTAAGGATAGTGCAGAACGGACTCATCACCCTTACCAATTGTGAAGTCGAAGAAGCAGATCGTTTACAAAATGCAAACTCCTTTAATGACACTGCGAAAGTACTAAAAATGACCAGGGCTGGCGTCGCCTGGCAGGCCGTTGGTTGTGCAAGAGGAGCCTATGAAAGTGCCTTGCACTACACCAGAACAAGAAAGCAGTTTGGAAAGCCAATTGCATCCTATCAGTTAATCCAGAACCATCTGGTAGAAATGCTTTCCAATCTTACTGCAATGCAAACCCTGTGTTTCCGCTTGTCGCAGCTGCAGGATCAAAACTTACTTACCGATGAGCACGCATCTCTTGCAAAGGTTTTTTGTTCTATGAGAACCAGGGACGTGGTGAGCAGGGCACGAGAAGTTATGGGCGGCAATGGTATCTTGTTGGAGTATGATGTAGCACGTTTCGTTGCCGATGCCGAAGCTATTTATTCTTATGAGGGAACAAAGGAAATTAACACGCTGATTGTCGGCCGAGCCATCACCGGATTCTCTGCTTTCGTCTAATTACAAAGCGGCCAGTATATTGTCAATTATAGATAATCCTTCATCAATATGTTTCGACTCCATGCAAAGCGCAGGTCTGAATCGTATCGTTTGATTGCCGCAACCCAGAAACATCACGTTATTTTCCAGTCCCTTTTTTATGAAAGTATCCCGCATCTCTTTTTTGGGAAAGTCAAATGCGCACATTAAGCCCTTGCCGCGAACATTAGTCATCTGATCATACTTGTTTGCAAGTTGTAAAAGACCGTCTTGTAGATAAGAACCTACAACAGCAGCATTTTCGCACAACTTATCCTCTTCAATAATTTGCAAAATTTGTGAAGACCTTACCATGTCAACTAAGTTTCCACCCCAAGTAGAATTGATTCGGGAAGAAACGTTAAATACATTCCGTTCTATTTCATCTACTTTATTTCCTGCCAGAATTCCGCAAACTTGCATTTTCTTACCAAATGCTAAAATATCTGGTTGTGCTTCTTCTTTATAATGTTGATGACACCAAAACTTGCCCGTCAAACCAACGCCTGTCTGAACTTCATCATAAATGAGAAAAGCACCGTTTTCATCAGCGAGAGTTTTTAATTGAATTAGAAACTCCTCTCTTAAGTGGTTATCCCCACCTTCAGATTGGATGGGCTCAATAATGATTGCGCAAATATCATCTTTGTGTTTTATAAAGGCCTGCTTTATCTGGGTAATTGAGATAGCCTCAGACTCGATTGCAGTCTGCAAATTATCATCTACTAATGGATATCTAACAATAGGGGTAGCCACTCGTGGCCAATCAAACTTAGCATACCATTTTGTCTTGTCTGGTAAGGTATTAGTCAAACTTAAAGTGTATCCTGTTCTACCATGAAATGCTTTTTCAAAATGTAAAACCTTAAAACCTTTTTCCTGCTGATAGCCTTTACCAAAATTCTTTTGAACCTTCCAATCCATCGCAACCTTTATGGCATTTTCTACTGCCAAGCCCCCTCCCGCAATAAAAAATGCATGTGGAAGATAGGAAGGAATACCAACTCTGGAAAATGTATTCACAAATTCTGCATACTGTTGCGTGTAGACATCAGAATTAGATGGATTAGCCAGCGCTGCCTGTAACAAATTATTCTTAAATCCCTCATCACCAATCATCTTTGGATGATTATATCCAAGAGGTACAGAAGCAAAACAAGTGAAAAAATCTAAAATTCTGCGGTTGTGTTTTGAATCATAAATATACACTCCCTCACTTTTTTCTATGTCATAGGTTAAGTCGAAGCCGTCTGCTAGAATGTGCTTACTTAAACTTTGGCTAACCTCATCTGGAGCTATGGTCAGTTTATACATAATCCTATATTATGGTTTCTATCAAACTTAGAAAAAATTAACCAGACCTCCCATTCCCAAAATGGCTATTTAACACAGTCATGTAAAAGTAAATACTATTAGCCAAACTATTTTTTTCATTACAAGTTTCTATTTTGAGAGAAATTGATCTAATGAAAGTATTATTAGTTGAAGATACACCCGATTTGGTATCTATTATTTTAAGGGGATTGACCGAAGAGGGGATGGAAGTGAGCGTTGCAGGAGATGGCAATACTGCATTGGATATGGCCTTCAAATACGATTTCGAGGTAATCATTTTAGATATCATGCTTCCAGGGATCAATGGAATCCAAGTCTGTAAAGAGATAAGGAAGAAAAATGAAAATATAGCAATCATCATGCTCACTGCGCTAGGAAGCACAGAGAATATTGTCGCCGGACTGGAAAGTGGGGCTGATGATTATCTATTGAAACCATTCAAATTGATGGAGCTTTCTGCCCGGATTCGTACCCTTGTCAGGAGAAGCAGGACAACAGCTATACCTCAAGAGAAAGTGTCCATTGCCGATCTCGAGGTTAATATGTCTTCTAAGACAGTTTCCAGATCAGGGAGATCTATCAGCTTGACAGCCACAGAATACCGTTTATTGGAGTACCTTATGAGAAATCAAAACAGAGTGCTCTCGAGAATCCAAATTTTGGAGAATGTATGGGATATAGATTTCAATATGGGAACAAATGTTGTCGATGTCTATATAAACTACTTACGTAAAAAGATAGAAACTCCCGATGCGGGAAAGCTGATTCATACTGTTTTTGGTATGGGCTATATATTGAAAGAAGATCTGATTAATGAAGATTCAAACTAAAATAACATTACTGTTTTTCGGACTAGGCACAGTGGGCTTGATCTTGCTTACAGCTTCTATCTTTTATTTTGTATCAGAATTTAATTTTGAAGATTTCTTTAAAAGATTGGAGGCGAGGGCCAATCTCGCTGCTGAAATTAAAATCCATCCAGACGATAAGTCGGCAACATATCAGGAAGTCCGGAATCGATATCTTGAAAAATTAGCAGAGGAGCAGGATTTTCTGATCAAACTTGATTCAAATAACATCTTCAAACACCCTGCTGGTTTAACCCTTCCTGAAACATTTTACGATGAAATTCTAAAAAATGGCAAAGCCCGGTACAATGAAAAAAACCATTTTTATTATGGCGGATTATACCACACAAATTGGGGTAATTACGTTGTTGTTGTCAATGCTGCAGATCCATATGGCTTTAAAGAACTGGAAGCACTTACTAAGATCTTGATTATCGTTTTTGTTGTTTTTTTGGTACTCATATTTGTCGCCGGACGTATTTTCTCTCATTACACGGTTAAGCCTATCACTTCTATTATAAAAAAAGTAAATAACATATCCGCAAACAATTTGAACTCTCGTTTAAAGGCGCTTAAAGGTAAAGATGAACTCGCAGAGCTTGTGCTTACTTTCAATAATATGCTGAACCGACTGGAAACTGCTTTTGAAACGCAGAATAATTTTGTCAGTAATGCTTCTCATGAATTGAAAACACCCTTGGCCATTATTAGTGGCGAAGTAGAACTGTTACTTGCGCAGAATAACTTATCTGAAGAAACTAAGGCTGCGTCAAAAGTAATTTTATCCCATGCAGAGAAACTAAGTCATATATTAACAAGCTTACTTGGGTTAGCTCAATCTGGCTTTGATGGTAAGCGACAAAATTGGCAGAAGATCAGAATTGACGAATTGGTTCTCGAAGTGGCAGATGCGGTGAAGAAAATTGACCCGGAGGGAACAATTCAGATTGACTTTTCCGAGCTGCCTCAGGATGAATCGCAATTATTTATTGATGGAAACCTGAACCTCTTACAGCTTGCTATAAGTAACATTTTATTGAATGCTTGCAAGTACTCTAACCATCAAACGGTAAAGGTTAGTGTGACTTCAAAACAAGGACGTGTAAGTGTAAGCGTGATCGATGAAGGCATCGGGATTCCTGATGAAGAGCAGCAGCATATATTTGAACCATTCTTTAGGGCATCCAATACAGGAAAATTTCAAGGTCATGGAGTAGGATTGCCATTAACACTAAACATCATCCGTCTTCACAAGGGTTCTATTGGAATAAGATCTGAAGAAAACGTCGGCACAGAGATCAATATCATGATTCCTGTAAGCGGATTCTAATGACTTTCTAATAATTATACTCCCTGAAGTTGTATACTAATCTAAATCTGCTCAGTCTATCAATAAACCCTCTATTCTTAGAGTTGCTACTTTAAAATTCTAATGCCAATCTAATGATTATCTAAGCTGGCTCTAATGCCTCCGTTGTAGTATTGTATAAGTAATTAATCGAGGAAGAAACCTTTAAAAAAACTATACTTATGAAAACGATCCTAATCCCAACAGACTTTTCGCAAAGATCTCTTGACTGCATTCCTAGTTTATGTTCACAATATGACACCCAGAAGGTTTCTTTTGTATTCGTTCATATGTTTAAACTTTCAGATTCGATCGGAGATCTTTTAATGCTTTCCAGAAGATCTAGAGAATTTGAGAATATCAGCGATGATTTTTACAATAAATGCACAACATACAAAGCACAACTTCCAAATATAGAAGTTATCAAAATTGAGTTTTTTTATGGAAGCACAATCAGTATGTTCCGCAACTTTTTGGAAAATCATGAAGTGGACTGCGTCCTAAATCCTGCTGATTGCTCCTGCAACAAAATCAATAAATCCAGCATAGATCCGGCAATACTAATAGAGAAATCGGCTTTGCCGGTAATTAGTATAAATAGAACCCAATTAGAAAAACTAGCTAGAGAACTGCGCATCACTCCAGAGCTGCAACTAGCCCAAGCCTAATTTTCATCTAAATCCATTGAAATATGTTATTAAAAGATAATATTCCCGTTAAATATATGTTTGATAAAATCAAGGTTGAGGTAATGTTTGTTACCCTATACGCGGTTTTAATTGCCATATTATACAATAACTTTCATATTACCCGAATCTCGATTCCAATTGCAGTGCCGACTATTTTAGGAACTGTAATTTCACTTCTTTTGGCATTTAAATCCAATCAAGCCTATGATAGGTGGTGGGAAGCCCGAACAATTTGGGGTGCTATCGTTAACGATACCAGAACCCTGACCCGTCAGCTTTTAACCTTTGTAGACGATCCTTATGGCGCTGATAACGAGAAGGCTTTTTGCGAACGAATGGCCAAAAGACAGATTGCCTGGTGCCATGCTTTAAGTCGTCACTTGCGTGGTCATGATCCTTTAGAAGGTTTAGAAAAATTGATTAGTCAGGAAGATATAGAGTTCATCAGTCGCTACAACAATATACCTCTTGCTTTGCAGGAATTGCAGGGCGTAGATTTGAGAAATGCTTTTAAATTAGGATGGATAAATGAATTTCAACAGGTTCAGATTGATAATACACTAACCTCATTCTCCAATGAAATGGGTGGCTGTGAAAGAATTAAAAATACAGTGTTCCCCGTAACCTACAGTGTGTACATCAGGTTCGCATTGTTCTTATTCATATTGTTACTACCTTTCGGATTGATTGAGTTTTTCGGGGTGGTAGAGGTCCCTTTGGTAATTGCGATCGCTTCTTCTTTTCTCCTGATTGAAAAGATGGCTGTACATCTGCAAGATCCCTTTGAAAATAAACCAACTGATACCCCAACTACCGCTATTTGTGATACGATTGAGCGGGACATTAAACAGATGTTGAAAGAGAACTACAGGCAGGATGAAAAGTTGTCAGGCGCGCCTGCTCAAAAGTCGAAAATGTACTACGTCCTTTAAATTTTATCTTTAATACCCATAAGTCCCAGTAGCCCGCCCGTGTGGAGGGCTACTATTTTTTCTTCTGGCTTAAACCAGCCTTTTTTAACCAAATCATCAATTGCATAAAACATTTTTGCAGTATATACCTGGTCAATTAGAATACCTTCTTCAGCAGTAAAAGCTTTCATGAAAGTAATGAGTTCTGGAGTCGTTTTAGCATATCCCCCAAAGTGGTAATCGAGGTGTAATGTCAGCTGAGTACCGAGCCCTG
>JACMPF010000046.1 GCA_014377665.1 Pedobacter sp.
CGAGATTCTCCAAAAATGAGAAAGTTTTCATTGCTGGAAGCAGCTGGCCGGAAGATGAACAACTGATTAGCGAGCTTGCTAAAGTTCAACCAGACTGGAAATTCATCATCGCCCCACATGAAATAGATCGGAATCACATTTCCAATATCGAAAGGCTTTTTCCAAATTCTATTAAATTCTCAAACGCTGGCGTTGAGAACACCGCACAAGTTTTGATCATAGACAACATCGGACTACTTTCTTCAATTTATCAGTATGGAAATATCGCTTATATTGGTGGTGGTTTTGGAGTTGGCATCCACAATACGCTTGAAGCCGCAGCATTTGGGATTCCAGTGATCTTCGGGCCAAACTACCAAAGGTTCCAGGAAGCAAAAGATCTGATCAGCATAGGAGGCGCCAAAAGCATCTCTAATAATGTCGAGCTGAAAAATGGGTTCAAAAGTTTAACATCAACACCTGAACCTGGTCAGCTTGCCGGCCGTTATGTCGACGAACAAAAGGGATCAACGGAAAAAATATTTAACTATCTAGTCAGCAGGTTAGAACAGCAATAACCTATGCCACTACCATGTCTGCTAATGCATCAATAAATTTTGGATTGTCATTTAAACTTTCTACTAGCTGAACATGTTCGCCTCCTAAAGCTTTAAACTCTTCATAGTACTCTACGGTGATTTCGTAAAGTGTTTCCAGGCAGTCTGCAACGAAGGCCGGGCTAAATACTAGTAAGCGTTTTTTACCTTCAGCAGCCAATTTTTTCAAAACATCGGTTGTATAAGGTTGAACCCAAGGTTCTTTACCCAATCGCGATTGAAAGCATACTGTGTAATTCTCCCTTTCAATTCCTAATTTCGCCGCGATAAGGCTAGCAGTATGGTGCCCCTGTGCGGAATAACAAAACTTATTGGTGTCATTGAAATTATCACAACATGCATCTTTTTTCAGGCAGTAATGACCGGTTTGATCGCACTTTAAAAGCTGACGTTGCGGGAGACCATGGAAGCTAAAAAGTATATGATCGAAACTGGAAGGATGGTATTTAGCGGCGTTCTCAGCAAAAGTTTCAATCATCAATTCGTTATCGTGGAATGAATTAACGAAAGAAATTGGAGGTATGGTAGCCCATTTGCTTACGATTTCCATAACACTTTGCATCACTGATCCAGTGCTGGCAGACGCATACTGTGGAAACATCGGAATGACCTTAATACTATCTACCAAACCGGCTTTCATCTTCTCTAACGCTAAAATTATGGAAGGATTTTGATAACGCATTGCAAGCTCTACATGGTAATCATCACCAAGTTTTTTTTGCAATAAAGCTGTCTGAATTTTGCTGTAATACAGCAAAGGAGAGCCGTTTTCATCCCAGACCTCTTTATACAATTTGGAGGTTTTCGGACTGCGGAACGGAACTATAATGCCTTTCACAAGTAATGTACGATTGAAAGCATTGATATCAATTACCCGCTCATCCATCAGAAACTGATCAAGATACTTCCTTACATCGCTAACTTCCGGACTATCAGGAGTTCCCAAATTCACTAACAATACACCCTTTTTTCCCATAATATACTAAAAAATTAACTTTTTAAAGCTTTGTTCTCACTTGCGAAAACTGAATAATTACTTTTTAATGATTGAGAAGAAAAGTCTTAACTTCTTCCATTAGCCACATAGGAGTTGATGTAGCTCCACAAATCCCCACCTTATCACGTGGAGATAACCAGCTGAAGTTTATTTCTTCAATATGTGATATGAAGTAAGAATTTGGATTGAACTTTTTGCAAACATCATATAACACTTTGCCGTTAGACGATTTCTTACCAGACACAAATAAAATGACATCGTAGTTGACCACAAACTTCTCAAGATCTGAGTATCGGTTAGAAACCTGGCGACAAATAGTATCGTTGGCCTTCACTTCATACCCCCTACCAATGAGCTGGTCTTTGATGTCATAAAATTTGTCGGTACTTTTGGTTGTCTGACTATACAGTGTAAATTTCGAAGGTAATTCTACATGATCCAATTCAGAAAGATCCTGAAAAACAATGGCCTCACCGTCGGTTTGGCCTTGCAAACCTATCACTTCAGCGTGACCGTGTTTGCCAAAAATAAGAATCTGCTCATTATCATCATGAGAGCTTTTTATTCGATTTTGGAGCTTTAACACTACTGGACAAGAAGCATCAATTAATGTGAGATTATTGTTTAGCGCTAGCTCATAAGTCGAAGGCGCTTCACCATGTGCCCTGATAAGCACCTTTTCACTGTGCAAATTTTTCAATTGATCGTGATCAATTATCCTAAGACCTTTAACCGAAAGCCTTTTTACTTCCTCATCATTATGAACGATATCACCTAAACAGTATAAATAATCTTCATGATCAAGTATATCCTCTGCCATATCGATGGCATAAACTACCCCAAAACAGAATCCTGATGCCTTATCTATGGTGACGGTTAAATCGTAATTCATTATAAGTTCCATACTTTTACAACACAAAACTACGTAAAAAGAGCATGATATTAACTTTTCGAATGTATTCCAGAGGTAAACAATTTTTTTAAGGTGCCAAAAATTAATAGTCCTGTTAGCGCAACCATTTGCAAAGGATGAAGAATCACATTTATCAAAGGGTTTTGCTTAGTTAAAAAGGATATCATTATTCTTGTTAAAAATATGAGTCCAAGCGGTAGCGAAATAAACGAAAGTTGGAAGTTCAAAATCAAAACCAATGGCCCCGCGATTAAAAACAACAAGTAAATCGCAACTGTTAGTGGGTTCCTATCAAAAGTCAATAACAGTTGTTTAGATGCTTCGTTGACCGAAGTCCGTTTGTTACTCAAAATCATTCCATTCGCAAGTAATGTTTCGGCCTTTTTTTCATCTTTTTCGCCCTCTTCGCTATCCACATTTTTTCGTTTATAACTTTCGGCGTCATAAAATACGTATCGTTCCCAAGCTGCGGCTGACCAGGGTACTTTTAGCAGCCTTACCAAACGCAAAGGCAATAAGTTGAGTAAAACAAAGTCTGGAATTGGTTGCAATAAGTAGTCTTCGAAACTATTGAGACTTCTGTTAGGTATTAGCACAACTAACTTTAAATTAAAAACTTTAGCCCTATAAATAAGGCTGTTTAAAAGGCCCATTTTAATTACCGAGCATGAATCTACAAATAGCAGATATCTACCCTTTGCATTTGCTACCGTAGTGCTTAGCTCCTCATTAGAACCTGCCATCAGAACTTCAACATTTTTGTAGTCCTGACGGGAAATGGATTGAATCAATTCTGTAGCATCAACCGAAGACGGAGAAATGATTATTGAGACTTTATCATCAAATTTCTTCCCATAGTGGCCTAACTTAGGATTAGAGAGGAAGTTGAATACCGTAACACTAAAACGCAAGATTAAAAATACTAGCACTATATAGATAAACACAATCATGA
>JACMPF010000255.1 GCA_014377665.1 Pedobacter sp.
CTTTGGTCAATAAACGAGCTCCGTTTCCCGATGCCAAACAGTCGGCAAATATCACTTGTGTTGGAATTCTTGCCCATGAATCTGCTATGGATGGGGGGAAAAAAATAGCATTACCAGCCTTCACTTTTAGTTAGAATGAAAAGGATTTAAGGTCTTGAAAACCTTTGGGGTAGATCAGTGGTTGGTTACAGAGTTGAAAACGTTGGCTGCCAAAATAAATTTGACTCTTAGAGATAGTTAAAGCATACCATTTATTGTTCTCAATACTGCATCTTCACCAGGTCTTTTGGCATCTTCACTCATGGCATCTCCGTTTTGATCAAAAAGAATATACCTGGGTATTGTTTTTACTTTGTACCTTTCTGATAATGCAGCCGAGTATTGTTGATCAAAAAAATAGTTTTCACCTGCCATCTGCTTACTGCTGATCAGTTTTCTCCAGCGATTTTCACTAGATGAGTTAATGCATAAATAAACAAAGACCACCTCTTTACCCTGTAATTTATTACGAAGCTTTTTAGAATTCGACATCTCAGCAAGGCAAGGTCCACACCATGTCGCCCAAATATCTACGTAAACTATAGCGCCCTTATGTTTCTGCAAAATACTTCGCATTGGATCTTCCGGATTCAAATCAGTCGTTGAGTTTAGAACAGCTGTTTTTGGCAGTTTGCTATTTTTCAATAAAATCATTCCGGCATCCATACGCTGCCCATATGAATTTGCAGAAAAGAATAGAATAAGAAAACACCACATTTTCATGAAGCAGAGAATAAATTGATTAATGGTCGAAAGATACTGATTATTAGGAAACTATTTTCTTCATCATTCCCTTGAAAATAAACGAGTGAAAAGGTAGTACAGCATACCAATAGAGCCTTCCTGAAATTCCGACAGGACGAAATGTAGCCGTTTGATGAAATATATTTTGATCGTCAATCTTAAACTCCAGCCATGCTTCTCCGGGCAATTTCATCTCTGCATATAGCAACAGACGTTTTTCTTGTTTGTCAGCAAGTATAACTCTCCAGAAATCAATTACTCTTCCTGGGAAGAGCTGATTTATACTTGTTCTGCCCCGCTGTAAACCAACACCGCCAAATAGTTTATCTAGAAAGCCACGAACCCCCCACAACCAATCGGCGTAGTACCAGCCCTTTTCACCACCAATAGACCAGATATTTTCCAAAGCAGTTTCAACATTATTCACTTTAGCAGTTCTTCGGTCTTTAAAGCAACCTTCTTCGGGGACTTCAACAAGGTTAGAAAGCCCCTTTTCATAGGATTGATAATTCACGGCGTCACGCCAGCTAGAAATCACCTGGTTTTGCTCAATCTTACCAAAAGCTAGTTTAAGCGCTTCTTCGTAAGGCATAGGTTCGATTTCCAGCTTTGTATTAAGGTCATTTGGCTCTGCGACAACATCTACCTTCATACTTTCAACCAAATTACAGGCAAGAGAGTAAGAAGTTGACGTCACAAAATATAGCCAATAAGAGGATATTTTTGGAGTCATTATAGGAACAATTATAATCTTTCTCTTTAATCCCCGGGCCTTCGCAAATCGCATCAACATTTCTTTATAACTAAGTACTTCTGGTCCGGCAATATCATAGCTTTTGTTAAAGGAGAAGTCTTTTAGCAATACGCCATTTAAAAATGCAAGCACATCTCTGATCGCAATAGGTTGGCATTTTGTATGTAACCATTTAGGCGCAATCATTATTGGTAGCTTTTCCACCAGATCTCGAATGATCTCAAAGCTCGCGCTTCCAGATCCTACGATAATGCCGGCCTTTAGCGTAGTCAATGCATACACATCAGATTTTAAGGTATGGTCTACAGCTTGTCTTGAGCTCAAGTGTTTAGACAACTCTTGACTATTAACAATTCCGCTTAAGAAAATTACCTGTTTCACTCTGGTGTCCTCCATCCGGGTTTTAAAGTTTTCTGCGGTCTTTTTCTCCAGCTTAGCAAAATCCTTCAGACCTCCTGACATGGAGTGAAGCAGATAATATGCGACATCAATATCCTCCGGGATAGCTTTGAGGGTCTCTTCTTTCAGAAAATCAATCTCAATGACCTCCAAATTATAACCTTTGTACTTATCTGTATCAAAGCGGATTTTTTCCCGAACACAGCAAATCACATGGTGCCCATTCTCCAGTAATACTGGCAATAACCTTTGTGCAATGTATCCGGTAGCGCCGGTGAGTAGTATCTTCATTTGTAACTTTATAATCATAACAGATAAACACCCATTTTGATTTATGGGCATTGCACTAACTTTACCTACTCAATATATACATTTTGATTTTTACAAAACACCTTAAACCCAAAAATCAGCGGGTGTCTACCCTGCTCGCCTTTGCATTAATTCCATTGTCTGGTTTTGCAACAGATGTTTACATTCCATCATTACCGAGTATGGCTGCAGATTTACGACTGAGCGACATTCAGGTGCAACTAACTTTAAGCCTATTCCTTATCAGTTATGGAGTTGCGCAACTTTTCGTAGGCAGTTTACTAGATGCCTTTGGTCGGTACAGAATTAACATCGTTAGCTTAATCGTGTTTGCGCTGGCAAGCGTTATAGTGGCAAATACGGGCAATATCTACCTGATCTATGCCATGCGGATCATTCATGGAATAACTGTAGGAGCAATAGTTGTTTCCAAACGCGCCTATTTCGTTGATGTCTACAGCGGCGCTCAATTGAAAAATTACTTGAGCATGTTCTCAATAATATGGGCTACAGCACCTATTGTAGCACCCTTTGCTGGAGGGTATCTTCAAACCTATTTTGGTTGGCAGGCAAACTTTTACTTCCTAACAGGGTTCGCCCTGCTGATTTTGGTACTTGAGCTCGTTTTCAGCGGAGAAACGATAAAGCAGAAAATGGCTTTCAACCTAAAGACAATTTCTGCAATTTATACAGGAATGATTAAAACAAGCAGTTTCACCTTAGGTATCATAATGCTTGGACTCTCCTATAGTATGGTGATGATTTATAACATGACTGGTCCCTTCATTATTGAGCAACAACTTGGCTTAACTCCCATCGTAGCAGGTTACAGCTCACTAATTCTTGGCGGCGCAGTTATGCTTGGTGGGATTTTTGGGAAAGCGACCATCAATCAACCTTTCAATAAGAAACTATTTTTAAATCTTGGCTTGCAGGCGCTATTTGGCATTCTAATGTTGGGAAGTACAGGCTTCGTTTCGAATTTGTACTCGATGATCTGCTTCGCATTTGTTATTCACGCCACTTCCGGTTACACCTTCAATAGTTTTTTTACTTACTGCTTAAGTCGATTTCCAACCAATGCCGGAATTGCCGGGGGGCTTACAGGAGGGATTAACTACGTTATTGTCTCGTTTTTGAGTTACACTATTATCGCCCTCGTCCCAGCGAAAAATGAGACCAATCTCTCGTACAGCTACCTAATCTTGATCGCGTTATCGCTCCTGGTCATGTGGGTAATCTCAAGAATACCCGTTAAAAGAAACTAAACTTACTTACAGTTGTTTTCACTTAAAATCGCGAGTTATGAATACTGAGAATGAAAATATTTCCCCATCAAGCGAAAGCACCAAACAGGATGTCGATAATGAATTGATACTATCTGCGCAATCTGACCCTACATCATCGGAAAAGCCTATCAATGAGGAAGTGAATCGTGGGTACAATTCTGCGGATGATACCGGCAATACCAATGACGATCTGGAACTTGATTTGAGTGATGATCCTGAGACAGATTTGGATGAAGGGGATCTGGAGGCATTAAATGGACAGGATATCGATGAAGACGAAACTATGTCATAAAGTTCATGACTAGCTATATGAAATACTGGCCGATTACACTGTCATTTCTACCAGCACAAGCAATGGCTTTGTATCCTTTCATGCTTTTCAAAACTAAGAACGTCCAAACAGACGAACGCATTATCAGACATGAACAAATTCATTTCAGACAACAACTTGAAATGTTGATCATCTTCTTCTATATAGTTTACCTTCTAAATTACCTAAGCAACCTTGCCCGATTTAAAAATCATAATAAGGCATATTATCACATTTCCTTTGAAAGAGAGGCCTACAAGAACGATAATGACCGCTTATACCTGAAAAAACGAAAATCATTTGCCTGGGTAAAAATGATATAAATAAAGGCAACCCGATTGGATTGCCTTTATATTTTCAGGCCCAATTAGTGATTAGGCATCAATCTTCGCGTACTTAGCGTTTCTCTCAATGAAATCTCTGCGTGGAGCTACATCATCACCCATCAACATTGAGAATGTATGGTCACATTCAGCAGCATTTTCGATGGTAGCTTGCATCAATGTTCTGGTAGCAGGATTCAACGTGGTGTCCCATAGCTGCTCAGCATTCATCTCTCCCAAACCTTTGTACCTTTGAATGTGAACGCTTTCTTCTTTACCCGCACCTTTTAAACGTTGAACTGCTGCATCACGTTGAGCGTCATTCCAGCAATATTCAAACTCTTTACCCTTTTTAACCTGATAAAGGGGTGGAGCCGCGATGTAAACGTATCCAGCCTCAATTAAAGCCTTCATGTATCTAAAGAAGAAGGTTAAGATCAAAGTAGTAATGTGTGATCCGTCAATATCCGCATCCGTCATAATTACAACCTTATGGTAACGGAGCTTCTGAATATTTAATGCCTTATCATCTTCTGGAGTTCCAATACTTACACCCAACGCTGTAAACATATTTTTGATCTCATCGTTCTCGTAGATCTTATGTTCCATCGCTTTTTCAACGTTTAGGATCTTTCCTTTCAAAGGCAAGATTGCTTGGAAGTTACGGTCACGTCCTTGTTTTGCTGTACCACCTGCCGAATCTCCCTCAACAAGGTACAACTCACATTTCTCTGGATCACTGTCTGAACAATCGGCAAGTTTACCTGGTAGGCCAGAACCGCCCATTACACTTTTACGTTGCACCATTTCGCGAGCCTTCCGGGCAGCAGCACGAGCTGTTGCAGCAAGAATAACTTTATTAACGATAGACCTCGCTTCTCTTGGATATTCCTCGAGGTAAATTCCTAGAGCCTCACCAACAGCGATATCAACCGCACCCATCACTTCTGTATTTCCTAGCTTGGTTTTGGTCTGGCCTTCAAACTGTGGCTCTTGAACTTTCACGGAGATGACTGCTGTTAATCCTTCTCTAAAGTCATCACCGGTAATCTCAAACTTTACGTTTTTGAGTAAGCCTGATTTATCTGCATATGCCTTTAATGTTCTGGTTAAACCTCTTCTAAATCCAGCGATATGTGTACCACCTTCATGTGTGTTAATGTTGTTCACATAAGAGTGAACATTCTCAGCATAACTGTCATTGTATTGCAACGCAAGTTCTACTGGTATCCCATTTTTTATTCCTTCCAGATAAATAGGCTCAGAGATCAATGAAGGTCTGTTACCATCAAGAAACTGCACAAACTCTTTTAAACCTCCCTGCGAATGGAATTCTTCAACTAAAAATTCACCCTGATCGTTAACCTCACGCTCATCTGTAAGGGTAAGTTTAATACCTTTGTTTAAAAATGAAAGTTCACGTAATCTTGAAGCGAGCGTATCAAAACGATACTCTACAGTTTGAGTAAAGATCGTGTCATCCGGAGTAAAAGTCACAATGGTACCTCTTTTATCCGTTGTGCCTATCTCTTTAACTTCGTAAAGTGGCTTACCTATGTTATACTCCTGAACCCATATTTTACCTTCGCGGTGAACCTCCGCCTTAAGGTGGGTTGACAATGCGTTAACACAACTCACACCCACTCCATGCAACCCCCCAGAAACCTTGTACGTGTCTTTATCGAACTTACCACCCGCGTGAAGTACTGTCATTACGATCTCCAATGCAGACTTTTGCTCTTTCGTATTAATTCCTGTTGGAATACCACGACCGTTATCTTCAACCCTTATGGAATTATCTTTAAGAATGTTAACATCTATTGTATCTGCGTGACCGGCAAGAGCCTCATCGATTGAGTTATCAACCACCTCATAAACCAGGTGGTGTAATCCCTTAACGCCAGTGTCGCCTATATACATAGAAGGGCGCTTACGCACCGCTTCTAAACCTTCTAATACCTGTATATTATCTGCCGAATAATTTGACTTTGAATCCTGTTCTTCGCTCATAAATTTTATTGAAACAATTAACTTCAAAAATAACCATTTATGGTTAATTTACCCATAAATGTTAATAACTATTTGGACTCAAAAGCAGTGAAAAAACAGTAAAAAACAGAGTTGTTTAGGATACTAAATTTGAAATTTTATATTTGTTGGAGTTTATCTAAATTTGAAAACTAACCAACAACAAAAAAACTTTAGAAAAATAAATAAAAAACCATAGCGGAAGCCTTAAAGGGCTCGTAATTTTAAACAACAAATGAAAATAACAACCAAATTAAGCAGTATCGCTACTGCTGCAGCCATCATATCTGTTATGTCTGCTTGTCAAAACAAAAATGCTGCTTCTTCAACTGCCGGAAAAACCGACAAGACAGCAGCAGTATCTGAAAGTGAAAAAATTGTTTATGTAAACTCTGATTCCCTACTTACAAAATATCAGTACTTCAAAGATGTTCAGGTAAAACTTCAGGGAAAAGCAAAAACTGCACAGCAAGATATGGCTTCAAAAGCACAGGCATATCAGCGTGAGGTAGCTCAATATCAGTCTCAGGCAAATACGCTTCCTGCGGATCAGAGAGCGGCTACCGAAGAGAGATTAGGTCGCAAGCAACAAGAATTGCAAGCGTATCAGCAAAATGCTGGAGCTGCACTTCAAACTGAGCAGGCTGCTGAAAATGAAAAGCTTTACGATAAAATTGCTGACTATTTGAAAACTTACGCCAAGAAAAAAGGCTTTAAAATGGTTTTGAGTTATTCAAAAGCAAATCCTACAATTCTTTTTGCTGATGAAAGTCTAAACGTTACTAGTGAAGTGATCATCGGTCTTAACGAAACCTACAAAAAATAGTAGCTAATCTTAATCTAACTAAAGCCCGGCAAGTTCCGGGCTTTAGTTGTTTATATCCTTTTAGAGAAAAAAAGAATCTTTGAAACAAGAAGAAAACATTAAAATAGAACTGGAATTCTGGAAACAGGAGGTGCTTAAAAAGCCTTCAATGATCAATAGCTACATCCCGGATAAGATTCACAACGTGGTCACCTTTTCAAGTAGCCAGGGAGGATCAAAGGTTTTTGTCCACTTGCAGAATTGGGATGAGAAACAGGAGCTATTGCCCAACAACCATTCGTGGGGGCTGCTGTAGGGGCGGTCACCAATTATCAAGGATTAGTCCTCCTGGTTCATTCCTTCAATCAAATCATCCGTTTCACGACGATCTTTCTTGGTAGGCCTTCCTGTACCTCTATCGCGTTTAAGAGTCGGTGCATGAAAAACAGATTTGTACGCATGGGTTTCTTCCACAGGCGTAATATCATTGTACTTTGTTACCGCAATCTTAGACTCTGCTCTGTTGTAAAGCAATTCAACAACCTCAATCACCTTCTTTTCAATGCCTTTTGATACTTGATAAACATCCCCAGGTTTGACAATTGCCGAAGGTTTTAGGTTCTGTCCATTGAACTTCACCCTTCCTGCTTTGCAGGCTTCTGTGGCAAGGCTTCTAGTTTTGAACAACCTAATCGCCCACAAGTATTTATCGATGCGTAGTTTTTCTTGCTCAGTCATAAAAAATCAAAAATACACAACAAAAACAACGCTCAATACATAAAATTCGTTTATTTTGTCAGAAATTAAAAGATTAAGATGATATCAGAATTAAAAAAGTTAGTAGAAGCCGCTTGGGAAGACAGAACTTTATTAGAATATAATGAATATTGCGAAGCAATTGAAACCGTAATCATGCGGCTAGATAAAGGTGAATTGCGTGTTGCAGAGCCCGTGCTAAACTCATGGGGTATAAATGAATGGATTAAAAAGGCGGTAATACTTTATTTCCCTATCAGACAAATGAAAATTACGGAAGTAGGCCCGTTTGTGTATCACGACAAAATGAAGCTCAAAACTAACTACAAAGAACTTGGTGTGCGCGTTGTGCCTGGAGCAAGTGCTCGTTACGGTGCGTACCTCGCGAAAGGAGTAATTATGATGCCATCGTACGTAAATATTGGCGCTTATGTAGATGAAGGCACAATGGTTGATACCTGGGCAACTGTTGGATCATGTGCACAAATTGGCAAACATGTCCATTTGAGTGGTGGTGTTGGTATTGGCGGTGTTTTAGAGCCCATACAAGCTGCCCCTGTTATCATTGAAGACAATTGTTTCTTAGGATCCAGAGCAATCGTTGTTGAAGGTGTTAAGGTGGAAACAGAAGCTGTGTTAGGCGCTAACGTTGTACTCACCGCATCTACAAAAATCATTGACGTAACTGGTTCTACTCCGAAAGAATACAAAGGCATAGTTCCTGCCCGTTCTGTTGTGATTCCAGGAAGCTACACTAAATCGTTCCCAGCTGGAAATTACCAGGTTCCATGTGCACTGATCATCGGTCAACGCAAGGAATCAACAGATAAAAAGACCTCTTTGAACGACGCGTTGAGAGAAAACAATGTAGCGGTATAATTAAATGAACATTGGTTTTGATGGAAAAAGAGCAGCGAATAATTTAACTGGTTTAGGCAATTATAGCCGATCATTAATTACACAACTCGCTCAGTTTTTCCCTCAAAACCAATACTTCGTCTATACACCTAAAATTAAAGAGGCCCCTCAGATCAAACATTTCTTTAATCTGAACAACGTGCTTGGCGTACTCCCCTCCTCATCTAAATTTCTTTGGAGAACATTGACAATCAAAAACCAGCTATTAGCGGATCAAATTGACGTCTACCATGGGCTAAGTCATGAGATCCCTTTTGGAATACAGAAAACTGCGATCGCCTCAATAGTCACCATTCACGATTTAATATTTCTGAAGTTTCCGCATTATTTCGGCCGTATAGATCGGTTTATCTACACACTTAAATGTAAGTACGCTTGTACCAACGCAGATAAAATTGTTGCGATCAGTGAGCAAACTAAAAAGGACATTATTTCTTTTTTCAACATCGATAAAGAAAAGATAGAAGTGGTATATCAGGGTTGCGACGAAAGTTTCAAAATTCAAGCTGAAGATGTTTTAAAGCGGCAAGTAAAAGAAAAGTTTGCCTTGCCTGATCAATATATCCTCAACGTTGGCACTATCGAAACGAGAAAAAATCTTTTAACACTCATTAAAGCATTACCCGACGTTTCAGCAGGTTATACGCTTGTAGTTGTGGGTAAAGAAACGCCCTACAAAAAATTTATACTTGATGAAATTGAAAAATTATCTTTAAGACATAGGGTAATTTTCCTTGAGGACGTTCCCTTTACAGAGTTACCCGCAATCTATCAAATGGCTTCCGTATTCGTCTATCCATCATTTTACGAAGGCTTTGGCATCCCCATTATTGAAGCGCTTTATTCCGAAGTGCCTGTCATCGCGGCTACTGGCTCTTGCTTAGAAGAAGCTGGAGGAGCCGGAAGCCTTTATATAAACCCGGAAGACTATGCAGAACTTTCCACGACAATAAACAGGGTTCTGGGAGATTCATCACTTCAAATTCAAATGAAACTAACGGGCCTAGCATATGCTCAGCGGTTTAATGATAACCGGATTGCGACCGACATAATGAAAGTTTATCAGGATGCTCATAAGCATAAGCTCAATACCTACATAAGATGAGAACAGAAATAGAAAAAGCACTTAATACGCTAAAAAGTGGGGGTGTCATTTTGTATCCTACAGATACAGTTTGGGGACTTGGGTGTGATGCCACAAACGAAGAAGCCGTAGCTAAGATCAACTCAATTAAGGGCAGAGCCCCTGATAAGAGCTTTATCATCTTACTAGATAATGACAGTAAAATTCAAAGCTATGTTACTGAAGTTCCTGACGTTGCTTATGATTTAATTGAATATGCGGAGAATCCACTTACCCTCATTTTTTCAGGAGCTAAAAATCTTGCAAAAAGTGTAATCAATGCAGATGGAACGGTAGGCGTCCGCGTGGTTAAACACGACTTCTGTCAGCAACTACTTCAAAGATTCCGCAAACCAATTACATCCACATCCGCAAATGTTAGTGGCGACCCTACTCCCCAAACCTTTAATGAGATCACAGATGAAATCAAAGATGCCGTAGATTATATCGTTGATTGGGAGCAAGAAATAAGTACGCCAAAAAAACCGTCTACGATAATGAAAATTGCTCCCGGAGGGCAATTCTCGTTTATTAGAAGGTAAGTTTTAGTACTTTTGCATCCATTGATGAAAAAATACTTACAACATCCTGTTTTTAATATTCTTGCAGATATAGCAACCCTCCATAATATTGAAGCTTATGTGATAGGCGGATATGTCAGAGATATCTTTCTTGAAAGGCCATCAAAGGATATAGATATTGTGGTACTCGGAAACGGAATTGAATTCGCGGAACTTGCCGGACAAGCACTCAAATCTAAAGTCGCCGTATTCAAAAACTTCGGCACTGCAATGTTAAAATATAAAGAACTGGAACTTGAGTTCGTCGGAGCAAGAAAAGAAAGCTACCGTTCTGATTCCCGCAAGCCAATTGTTGAAAACGGAACTATACAAGATGATCAGCTAAGGAGGGATTTCACTATCAATGCATTAGCGATATCACTTAATAAGGAAAACTACGGTGCTCTTGTGGATCCATTTAATGGTCAGATAGATCTTCAGAACAAACTAATTAAAACTCCGTTAAATCCAGAGGTAACGTTTTCAGATGATCCTTTACGTATGCTAAGGGCTATTCGATTTGCATCACAACTAAACTTTAACATAGATGAAGCAGCGCTTCAGGCGATATCAAAGCAAAAAGAACGAATTAGCATTGTCTCGAAAGAACGCGTTACCGATGAACTCAATAAAATCATCCGCTCTCCTCTGCCATCAATTGGCTTCAAATATCTATTCGATACTGGTCTGTTATACCTCATCTTTCCCCAGATGGCCGCCCTATACGGCGTGGAAATTATCAACGGAAAAGGCCATAAAGATAATTTTTACCATACATTGCAGGTGCTTGACAATATTTGTAAGGTCACAGACGACTTGTGGCTGAGGTGGGCAGCAATTTTACATGATATTGCAAAGCCTCCAACAAAACGCTTTGAAGATGGACATGGCTGGACCTTTCATGGTCACGAAGACAAAGGTGCTAGAATGGTTCCCAAGATCTTCGCCCAACTAAAACTACCGCTAAACGATAAGATGAAGTATGTGCAAAAACTTGTGCAACTGCATCTTAGGCCAATTGTTCTAGCGCAGGAAGTAGTTTCAGATTCGGCAGTACGTAGACTATTATTCGACGCTGGAGAAGACATTGAAAGTTTAATGATGCTTTGCAATGCGGATGTAACCACTAAGAACGAATACAAGATCAAGAAATACAGAAACAACTTTGAGCTGGTAAAGCAGAAACTTAAAGATGTAGAAGAAAGAGATAAGATTAGAAACTGGCAACCTCCTATAACCGGTAACGACATTATGGCTATATTCGGATTAAGCGCAGGTAAAGAAGTAGGCCTTATAAAAAACGCAATCAGAGAAGCAATTTTAGAAGGTGAAATCACCAATAATTATGATGAAGCTTTGGCGTTTATGATGAAAAAGGCTGATGAACTTGGCCTACATCCCTCAACGCCATAATTCAATTCAACAAAGTATATTATATTTTTTTAATTTTACAGCTGGAAAACAAGCACAAATGGCAATTTACAGATTCAAAATAAGTTTCGAGGATTTCGATGAAGTGGTTAGAGAGATAGACATCAAATCAACTCAAACCTTTGAAGACCTACACAAAGCGATCCATCGCTCCACAGGTTACACTCCTGAAAAATCATCGTCATTTTACGTAAGTACAGACAATTGGATCAAGGGTGACGAGATTGCTTACCTACCAACGCAACGGAAAACTGACAGAAAGGTCTCTCTAATGGAGGCTTCCAAACTGAGTAATTTTATTGAAGACCCACATCAGAAATTTTACTATATCTATAATTTTGAGAGACCATTTGATTTCCATGTAGAATTAATAAAGATCATTCTTGCAACTGATCCAAATATCGAATATCCCTATCTAGTGAAAAGTCTGGGGGAGGCCCCTAAAATAATCGATAAGAATAATCTTGGTGGTGTTGCGGTATCTGCCAACCCTGTTTCCACAGAGTTTGACTTCCTAAATGAATTGAATTTTGTCCCTGAAGATACAGAGGAGCTAGAAGCCATGGGTGGTAGAGGTATCAACACGGGAGAGAAAATTGACGAGAGTGAAGAGGAAGAAACTCAGGACTCAGATGAATTCGCAGATAACGATAGCTACGAAGACGAAGAATATAAAGAAGATTATTAATTGCATATGGCGTCTGTGAAAACCCTTGTTGTCATAGTAGGTCCGACAGCAATCGGGAAAACCGCCATGGCCATTAAATTGGCACAGCATTTTCACACAGAAATTATTTCTGCAGACTCAAGGCAGTTTTTCAAAGAGATGGAAATTGGTACAGCAAAACCATCCATTGAAGAACTCAAGGCGTCAACACATCATTTTATCAATTCCCATAGCATTCAAACCCTTTTCAGCCCGGGTGATTTCGAATTGCAAGCGCTGCAAACATTACAAAATCTTTTTAGAAAACACAACATTGCAATAATGGTGGGTGGTTCTGGACTCTATATAGACGCGGTATGTAATGGCTTAGATAAACTCCCGGATATAGATCTTAACATTAGACAATCCCTAAATGAAAGGTTCCAAAAAGAGGGCATTCCTTTTATTCAGGCCTCATTAAAGGAATATGATCCGGAATACTTTGAAAAGGTGGATCAGTCAAATCCTCAGCGCATGATTCGAGGTGTAGAATTCTTTCTCTCCACAGGTCTAAAGCTTTCCTCTTTTTTGACCAGTAGTAAAAAGCAAAGACCCTTTACAATTATCAAGATTGGCCTAAATACGGATAGATCCCTTTTGTATGCAAGGATTAACAATCGTGTCGACCAGATGATTGAGGCAGGGCTTCTGGAGGAAGTCAAAGCGCTCAGGCCTTTCCAAAAATACAATGCCTTAAATACTGTCGGATATTCTGAGATATTCGATTATATGGACGGGGGCGTCAGCTTGAAAGAAGCTGTTGATAAAATTAAACAGAATACGCGAAGATTTGCCAAACGTCAACTTACCTGGTTTAGAAGAGATGAAACGACAACTTGGTTTGAACCCAATCAAACACAAGAGGTAATCGAATACTTGAAAGATAAGGTCTAAGCCTGAGCGGCCGGACCACCAAAGTTCATAGGAAAACCTGGAGGCTCCTCTTGAGTTTTGATACGCCCATTAACAGCCTCATACTTCTCAATATTATCCTGCATAGCACCAAGCAAACGTTTTGCATGCTCCGGCGTTAATATAATTCTTGACTTCACACGAGCTTTTGGCACACCAGGCATTACCCTAATAAAGTCAACTACAAACTCTGTATTAGAATGTGTAATAATTGCCAGGTTTGAAAATATCCCTTCAGCGATTTCCTCGGAAAGCTCAATATTCAATTGATTCTCCTGATTCTGTTCTTCCATCTCACAAAACTAAGGCTTTAATTATAATTGTGCTAATCAATTGCCCACAAAACTAGATAACAAAAAAAAATCCCCCAACTTTAGAGAAGGGGGATCATTAAAAATGTATTAAAATATTATGCTTCTACTTCTTCTTGTTTCGAAGCCAATAATTTGTCATACTCTTCTTGTGAACCTACAATGATTCGCTCGTATCCGCGTACACCAGTACCTGAAGGTATTAAGTGTCCAACAATTACGTTTTCTTTCAATCCAAGCATATTGTCACGTTTACCAGCGATCGCTGCTTCGTTCAATACTTTTGTAGTCTCTTGGAATGATGCAGCAGAGATGAACGATTTCGTACCTAATGATGCACGTGTAATACCTTGAAGGATTGAACTCGCAGTTGCAGGTCTTGCATCACGAACCTCAATTTGCTTCAAATCTTTACGTTTCAATTGAGAATTCTCATCTCTTAGTTTACGTAAGGAAAGAATCTGACCGGGTTTCACTGTGTTTGAATCACCAGCTTCTACAACAACTTTTTTATCATAGATCTCATCATTCTCAATCATAAAGTCCCAACGATCTACAGAGTTATTCTCTAAGAAAATAGTATCTCCTGGATCTTCAATATGAACTTTTTGCATCATTTGGTGAACAATAACCTCAAAGTGCTTATCGTTGATCTTCACACCTTGTAAACGATATACCTCTTGGATACCATTTACTAGATATTCTTGAACAGCGGCAGGTCCTTTAATAGCTAATATATCAGCAGGTGATATCGATCCATCAGACAATGGCATACCAGCTTTCACAAAGTCATTATCCTGTACAAGGATGTGTTTAGACAACGGAACCAAGTATTTTTTAATCTCACCATCTTTAGATTCAATGGTCATCTCACGATTACCACGTTTCACACCACCAAGTGTCACCACACCATCAATCTCTGTTACTACAGCAGGGTTAGATGGATTACGTGCCTCGAATAACTCAGTAACACGTGGCAAACCACCCGTAATATCCCTTGTTTTTCCTGTAGCTCGTGGTATCTTGACTAGGATCTGTCCAGTTTGAACTGCATCCCCTTCGTCGATCGCAATGTGCGCTCCTACCGGAATGTTATAGTTTCTGATCAATTCACCTTTTTTGTCAACAACTCGTACCGATGGGTTTTTAGTTTTATCTCGTGTATCGATAATAACTTTCTCACGGTGACCAGTTTGTTCATCTGACTCTTCACGGAAAGTAACACCTTCCACGATCGCATCAAATTCAATCTTACCAGCAAACTCAGAGATAATTACAGCGTTATATGGATCCCATGAACAAATTCTGTCTCCTTTAATTATTTTAGAACCGTCAATTACATATAAGAATGATCCGTAAGGAATGTTGTTGGTCATGATAACCTTTCCAGTTCCCTCTTCAACAATCTTAAACTCACCAGAACGTCCCAATACGATTTCTGTAGTACCACCTTCAGTTTTTGTGGATACCGTACGAACATTCTCGAATTCGATAACACCGTCAAACTTAGCAATGATTTGAGATTCTGCAGCAATGTTTGATGCAGTACCACCCACGTGAAATGTACGTAATGTTAACTGGGTACCCGGCTCTCCGATCGACTGGGCAGCAATAACACCAACAGCCTCTCCTCTTTGAACCCGTTTACCAGTTGCAAGGTTACGTCCATAACAAAGGGCACAAACACCTCTTTGGTTCTCACATGTCAATACAGAACGAATTTCCACACCTTCAAGAGGTGATTCTTCAATCGCCTTAGCAATATCCTCATCAATATCTTGTCCGGCTCCTACCAATAATGCTCCATCCAAAGGATTAAATACATCATGGAGAGAAATACGTCCTAATAACCTGTCATATAATGGTTCTACAATATCCTCGTTATCTTTCAAGGCAGTCGTATACATACCTCTCAAAGTACCGCAATCAGGTGAGTTAACAATCATATCCTGAGCAACATCATGTAAACGACGAGTCAAGTAACCAGCATCCGCAGTTTTTAACGCCGTATCCGCCAAACCTTTACGCGCACCGTGGGTAGAAATAAAGTATTCCAATACCGACAAACCTTCTTTAAAGTTTGATAGAATCGGATTTTCAATAATCTCACCACCTGAACCAGATTTCTGAGGCTTAGCCATCAAACCACGCATTCCGCAAAGCTGACGAATCTGCTCCTTAGAACCACGCGCTCCAGAATCAAGCATCATATAAACCGAGTTGAACCCTTGATTATCGTTAGATAACTGGTTCATTACAAAAGAGGTAAGTCTGTTGTTAATACGTGTCCAGATATCGATGATTTGGTTGTAACGCTCGTTGTTGGTAATGAATCCCATGTTATAGTTATTCCTTACCTCTTCAACCTCTGCAGATGCTTGCACCAATAGTGTTTGTTTCTCTACTGGAATATTAACATCCTGTAAGTTGAACGACAAACCACCTCTAAATGCCATTTGGAAACCTAATTCCTTAATGTCATCCAAGAATCTAGCCGCACGCGCCATACCAGTGATTTTTACTACATCACCAATGATGTCTCTCAAAGATTTTTTAGTCAGCAATTCATTGATGTAACCAACTTCTTCCGGAACCATTTGATTAAAT
Organism: Pedobacter sp.; assembly: GCA_014377665.1. Classification (GTDB taxonomy): domain Bacteria; phylum Bacteroidota; class Bacteroidia; order Sphingobacteriales; family Sphingobacteriaceae; genus Pedobacter. Next base: position 16,325 of record JACMPF010000255.1, read on the forward strand.
AGAACACGTCCAACAGTTGTCTCGATCAATTTATTTACAATAACACCATCATCGCCTTTAGCATTAACCTTCACCTTAATGAAAGCATGTAAGTCAATTTGTTTCTCATTGTAAGCAATGATAACTTCTTCAGGGGAATAGAAACTTGCGTCTTGTCCTTTAACTACACGTCCTTCGTCAGTTCTACGGCCTTTAGTAATGTAATAAAGACCCAAAACCATATCCTGAGATGGTACAGTGATAGGAGTACCGTTCGCTGGATTCAAAATGTTGTGAGCTGCAAGCATTAAAACTTGAGCCTCTAATATAGCAGCATGACCAAGTGGTAAATGTACCGCCATCTGGTCACCGTCAAAATCCGCGTTAAATGCTGTACACACTAAAGGGTGCAATTGGATAGCTTTACCTTCCACCAATTTAGGTTGGAAAGACTGGATACCCAATCTGTGCAATGTAGGCGCACGATTCAATAGTACAGGGTGCCCTTTCAATACGTTCTCCAGGATATCCCAAACTAAAGGATCTTTTCTATCAACAATTTTCTTTGCAGATTTAACAGTTTTAACTATGCCACGCTCAATCATCTTACGGATGATAAATGGCTTGAATAGCTCAGCTGCCATATCTTTAGGTAAACCACATTCATGTAATTTAAGGCTAGGCCCAACAACAATTACAGAACGAGCCGAATAATCTACACGTTTACCCAATAGATTCTGACGGAAACGCCCTTGTTTACCTTTCAGGATGTCTGAAAGTGATTTCAAAGCACGGTTACCTTCAGTTTTTACCGCATTTACTTTACGCGAGTTATCGAACAACGAATCTACAGCTTCCTGCAACATACGTTTCTCGTTACGCAAAATAACCTCGGGTGCTTTAATCTCTATCAAACGTTTTAAACGGTTGTTACGGATAATCACACGACGGTATAAATCATTTAAATCTGAAGTCGCAAAACGACCACCTTCCAATGGAACCAACGGACGTAACTCTGGTGGAATAACTGGAACGATCTTAATGATCATCCACTCCGGATTATTCTCAATACGTGTTCTCGATCCACGGAAAGCCTCAACAACCTGAAGACGTTTTAATGCCTCATTTTTACGTTGCTGAGAAGTCTCATTCGCTGCCTGGTGACGCAGATTATAAGATAAACTATCTAAATCAATACGTCTCAATAGGTCTTCTAAAGCTTCAGCACCCATTTTGGCGATGAATTTATTAGGATCTTTATCGTCTAAATATTGATTCTCCTTAGGTAATTTATCCAGGATATCTAAGTATTCTTCCTCAGTAAGGAAGTCCATATACTGAATACCTTCATCAGACATTGTTCCAGATTGTATTACTACATAACGTTCGTAATAAATGATCAGATCTAACCTTTTTGTAGGTAGACCTAAAAGGTATCCAATTTTATTTGGCAAGGAACGGAAATACCAGATGTGTGCAACAGGAACCACCAAATTGATGTGCCCCATACGCTCTCTACGTACTTTCTTTTCAGTTACTTCAACACCGCAACGGTCACAAACAATACCCTTGTAACGGATACGCTTGTACTTACCACAGTGACATTCGTAATCTTTAACCGGACCAAAAATACGCTCGCAGAACAAACCATCACGTTCAGGCTTGTAAGTACGGTAATTGATAGTCTCAGGTTTCAACACCTCACCACTTGAGCGCTCTAAAATAGCTTCAGGCGACGCCAAACTAATGGTAATCGAGGTGAAATTGCTTTTTAATTTATTATCCTTTTTGTAAGACATAGCTCTTTTGTGTTTAGTCTAACGTAATATCCAAACCTAATCCGCGCAACTCATGTACCAATACATTGAATGATTCTGGTACACCAGGCGTTGGAAGGTTCTCACCTTTCACGATTGCCTCGTAAGTTTTGGCTCTACCGATAACATCATCTGATTTCACAGTTAAGATCTCTTGTAGAATATTGGCAGCACCAAATGCTTCCAATGCCCAAACTTCCATCTCACCAAAACGCTGACCACCAAACTGGGCTTTACCACCCAACGGTTGTTGTGTAATCAATGAATATGGTCCGATCGAACGAGCGTGCATCTTATCATCAACCATGTGTCCAAGTTTCAACATATAGATAATACCTACAGTTGTTGGCTGATCGAATTTCTCACCTGTTAAACCGTTATTTAAATAGGTTCTTCCAGAAGCTGGTAATCCTGCTTTAGCGATCCAATCTTCCACTTCATTGTGCTTAGCACCATCAAAAATCGGAGTTGCAAACTTAACACCCAATTCTTTACCAGCCCATGCCAATACAGTTTCGTAGATCTGTCCAAGGTTCATACGTGAAGGTACACCCAGTGGGTTCAACACGATATCAACCGGAGTTCCATCTTCTAAGAATGGCATATCTTCATCACGAACAATACGGGCTACAATACCCTTGTTACCGTGACGACCAGCCATCTTATCACCTACTTTCAATTTACGTTTTTTAGCAACATAAACTTTTGCCATTTGAACAATCCCAGATGGCAATTCATCACCAACAGAAATCGCAAACTTATCACGCTTGTATGCACCTAGCTCTTCGTTTACACGAATGCCATAGTTGTGAATCAATAGTTTTATTTGATCATTCTTGTCTTCATCAGTAGTCCATTTGTATGGATTGATGTGGGCGAATTCTAAATCCTGTAAGCTCTTTTGAGTGAACTTAGCTCCTTTAGGGAACAACAATTCCTTGTAAACATTAAATACACCTTGTGATGTTTTACCATTTACAATCTGGAACAATTTGTCTACCAGCTCATTCTTAAGATTTGTAGTTGCTAAATCGTATCTCTTATCTAACTTCTCTATCGCTACTTTTTCTTCAGCTTTAGTAGTTTTCTTAGCTCTTGAGAACAACTTAGTATCAATTACCACACCCTTGATTGATGGAGGTGTTTTTAAAGATGCATCTTTAACATCTCCAGCTTTATCTCCAAAGATCGCACGTAGTAATTTCTCTTCTGGTGAAGGATCCGATTCACCTTTCGGTGTGATCTTACCAATAAGGATGTCACCTTCTTTAACTTCAGCACCTACACGGATGATACCGTTTTCATCTAAATCTTTAGTAGCTTCCTCAGAAACGTTAGGGATATCTGGTGTTAATTCCTCTTCTCCACGTTTTGTATCACGTACTTCTAATTCAAACTCTTCAATGTGCAATGAAGTGAAGATATCTTCTCTAACAATACGTTCGTTAATTACGATCGCATCTTCAAAGTTATAACCTTGCCAAGGCATGAAAGCAACCTTTAAGTTTCTTCCTAACGCCAACTCACCATTTTCAGTTGCATAACCCTCACATAAAACTTGCCCTTTAACAACTTTCTGACCTTTCTTAACGATCGGTTTCAAGTTGATACAAGTGTTCTGGTTGGTTTTCTTGAACTTAATTAATTTATAAGTTTTACTATCACCTTCAAAAGAAACTAAACGATCTCCGTCGTTTCTAATATATTTTATAGTAATCTCATTAGCATCAACATACTCTACAGTACCGTCACCTTCCGCATTGATCAATGTTCTTGAATCACGTGCAACGCGACCTTCCAAACCTGTTCCAACAATAGGAGCTTCCGGACGCAACAAAGGCACTGCCTGACGTTGCATGTTTGATCCCATTAAGGCCCTATTCGCATCATCATGCTCAAGGAACGGAATCAATGAAGCAGCAATTGAAGTAATCTGATTAGGAGCAACATCCATTAAGTCTAATTTCTCAGGCTCAATAATCGGGAAGTCACCCTCATAACGTGCCTTAACACGAGGAGTAGTGAAGTTACCTTTATCATCATACTCAGCATTTGCCTGAGCAATTGTTTTTCCATCCTCATCTTCAGCAGATAAGTATATAACTGGCTCATTAACTGAAACCACACCGTTATCAACCTTTTTGTAAGGTGTTTCGATGAAACCTAAGTTATTGATCTTCGCATGAACACACAATGAAGATATCAAACCAATGTTTGGTCCCTCTGGTGTTTCAATCGTACATAAACGACCGTAGTGAGTATAGTGAACGTCACGTACCTCAAAACCTGCTCTTTCACGCGATAGACCACCTGGACCTAAAGCCGATAGACGGCGTTTGTGAGTTATCTCTGCTAATGGATTCGTTTGATCCATAAACTGAGACAACTGGTTTGTACCAAAGAAAGAGTTAATAACCGACGATAAGGTACGGGCATTAATCAAATCAGTAGGTGTAAATACCTCGTTGTCACGGATGTTCATACGCTCACGAATAGTACGTGCCATACGAGCCAAACCAACACCAAATTGAGCGTACAATTGCTCACCTACTGTACGAACACGACGATTCGACAAGTGATCAATATCATCCACTTCTTCTTTAGAGTTGATCAGTTTGATCAGATACTTAACAATTGCAATAATATCCGCTTTTGTCAACACCTTCACGTGATCAGGGGTATCCATTTTCAACTTACGGTTGATACGGTATCTTCCCACATCACCTAAGTCATAACGCTTGTCAGAGAAGAACAAACGCTCAATGATACCTCTTGCAGTTTCCTCATCAGGCGGTTCTGCGTTACGCAAAGCACGATAGATGTTTTCAACAGCCTCTTTTTCAGAGTTCGAAGTATCTTTCTGTAAAGTATTATATATAATAGTATAATCAGCCTGACTAGCACCATCATCTTTAGATAAGATGATCGTTTTAACGCCAGCATCAATGATCATATCAATGTGGTCATCTTCTAAAACAGTATCCCTGTCTAAGATTACTTCGTTACGATCAATAGAAACTACCTCACCGGTATCTTCATCAACAAAATCTTCAGTCCATTTTCTTAGCACCCTTGCAGCAAGTTTACGGCCGATAAATTTCTTCAAACCAGATTTGCTAACCTTAACCTCATCGGCAAGATCAAACAACTCAAGGATGTCTTTATCAGAGTCGTAACCAATAGCACGCAATAATGTGGTAACCGGGAATTTTTTCTTACGATCGATATATGCATACATGACGTTGTTAACATCAGTCGCAAACTCGATCCAAGATCCTTTGAAAGGAATAACACGGGCAGAATAAAGCTTAGTTCCATTCGTGTGACGGCTTTGACCGAAGAACACACCTGGAGACCTGTGTAATTGAGAAACAATAACACGCTCTGCACCGTTAATTACAAACGTACCCTTAGGAGTCATATATGGTATGGTTCCTAAATACACATCTTGAATAATGGTCTCAAAATCTTCATGTTCCGCGTCATTACAAGAAAGCTTAAGCTTCGCCTTTAATGGAACACTATAAGTCAATCCACGGTCAATACACTCAGGTATATCATAACGCGGTGGATCAATAAAATAATCAAGGAACTCCAAAACAAAAATATTTCTGGAGTCAGTGATTGGGAAATTCTCAGCAAATACCTTAAACAAACCCTCAGTGTGACGGTTGTCAGAAGTTGTTTCTATCTGAAAAAATTCTCTGAATGATTGCAACTGCACATCTAGAAAATCTGGATAATCTATGATATGCTTACTTCGTGCAAAATTTACTCTTTGGTCGACTTTATTTGCCAATGGACTAAAGTTAATTTACTTTAAGAATAAACTATTTGTTTGGTTAGCCGTTAAACAATTTCATCAACCAAACAAGATGAAAAGTTTATAAACAGGTATAGACTCCGACTGTATAGTCGGAGTCTATGATTAAAATTGTTGGGAAATTAAGTGATTACTTAATTTCAACTACAGCTCCAGCTTCTTCTAATTGCTTTTTCAAAGCCTCAGCTTCGTCTTTAGTAACACCAGACTTCAATTCTTTTGGTGCACCGTCAACTAAATCTTTTGCTTCTTTCAAACCTAAACCAGTTAGGTCTTTTACCAATTTAACAACTGCTAATTTAGCACCGCCAGCTTCTTTCAATATTACATCAAAAGTAGTTTTTTCTTCAACTGCAGGAGCAGCATCAGCAGCAGGGCCAGCAACAGCAACTGCAGCAGCAGCTGGTTCAATACCATACTCGTCTTTAAGGATTTGAGCTAATTCGTTAACTTCTTTAACTGTCAAGTTTACCAATTGCTCAGCAAACGCTTTTAAATCTGCCATTTTATAGATTTTTAAAAATTTACGTAAAATAATTTATTTAAATATGAAACTTATAAGGCGTTTCCTTAACCTTCTCTCTCTTGTAGAGTTTTAACAATTCCTGCAATTTTGCTACCGCTTGACTTCAACGCTGAAATAACGTTTTTAGCTGGCGATTGTAATAAGCCAATGATATCTCCAATAAGCTCTTCTCTTGATTTTAAGCTTACTAATGAATCTAAATGGTTATCACCAACATATATAGATGAATCAATATATGCTGCCTTAAGTACTGGTTTATCAGATCCTTTTCTCAACGCTTTGATCAGTTTTGCCGGAGCATTACCTGAAGTTGAAAATAATA
>JACMPF010000047.1 GCA_014377665.1 Pedobacter sp.
CAATGAGCAGCTTCTGCAATGGATCATTGATTTGGCTATCGAACGAATCAGCGACAATAAAAGCTGGAATTATAAAACTGAGCTTTATAGTCTGATAGGGGAAATCTTTACGGAAAGGTTTCAGGTATTTGAAGATGCCATCGAAGAGGTAGGGTCTGATAACATTGATAAGTTATTTAAAAACTATATTTCGATCACAAGAGCTGAGATAGAGCGTTTTGAAGAACAAATTATAGCGCTTGCAACGCAGGCTTATGGAGCGTTCGACAGATTTGGTATAAAAACTGAAAGTTTAAGAGGTAAGAGCAGAAGTGGCCTGCTTAAAATTGTAATGATTGCCAGGGGGGATCTCTCTAAAGTTGATGGGTTGTTCTGCCTTATTGACGAACCTGAGGACTGGTTTCAGAAAAACATCAGCGAACCTGAGTTCTACGATGTGGTAAACCCTCTGCTTAAAGAAATGCAGTCACATTATCAAACCCATCTCCCCAACTACAGTCTGGCAGTTGCTTTCAACAAAAACCTTTATTATTTGCGACTGATGCAGGAAATTGCTGTATTGCTAAAGCAATATCGGGATGAGAATGAAAACCTCCTGATAAGTGATGCACAAAAGTTGCTCTCTGAGATCACAAAAGATGCAGGTGATAATCCCTCTTTCATTTGGGAAAAGGTAGGCAATAGGTATAAGAACTTTCTTTTTGACGAGTTTCAGGATACTTCTACTAGTCAGTGGGGAAGCTTCAAATCCTTACTCGCTAACGCGATCGCTAGTCCGAACCCAGAGATGATTGATCACCTGATTGTTGGTGATACCAAACAATCAATATATCGATGGAGAAACGGAGATTGGAATATTCTCCATAAGCATGCAAAATTGGACATTGGTGCTGCAAACGTACTCGAGGAGAGCTTGACCGAAAATTACCGCAGTGCAGAAAACATCATCACTTTCAATAATTACTTATACCAAAAGATTCCTCAAACGTTGCAAAATGAGTTGAACCAGAACATTGAGGGCAGGGCAGAGGAGCTTAAAACTTGGTGGCAACAGGAAAATTATCAACAGATCATAACTGATATCTACACCAGTTCTACGCAGAACTTTGCCGGGAATACAGCTAAGGGTGGCACTATAAAGATTAAGAGATTCAGTAAGGAGGATGCCCCCTCTGAGGCTCGCTTTACGGAAACTACGTTTAAAGATCTTGCGCTGGATAACATTGTGCAGGAAATCAATGAGCTTAGAGCCGATCATCATTTTGCTTTGAAGGACATCGCTATTTTGGTGAGGTCTAATTCCGAAGCGTTGCTCACTGTAAGAAAATTGATGGAGCAAAACCTCCCGGTTATTTCCGGAGACGCCTTACTTATCGCCAATAACAAGGCGATTCAATTGATCATTAACACACTCAAAATGTTGGTAGGGGTCGAGGCTCAAATAGCCTTATACAAAGCGAACTGCATCGCGCTTTATCAAGGGCTGCAGTATCAAGCGCCCGAAGCTATTCATTACCTCAACCTAACCATCACACCATTAACTCAGCTTGGTCATGTGCTGCCTCCAGCGCTTTGTGAAAACTGGCAATCCTGGTTGCAACTGCCTTTGCCTGAGCTCATAGAAATATTAATAGATAGTTATGGTTTAAAAGACTTGACTAACCACCTGTCTTACTTACTTGCTTTCAGAGACCTGACGGCCCATGCGAACAAGTTGGGAGAAAAAGGAATTATATCCTTCCTGACATGGTGGGAGGAAGATGGTGTGAACAAATCGTTACCTTCCCCTGAAGGGGCCGATGCGATTCAGGTAATTACTATTCATAAGTCAAAAGGTTTGGCCTTCAGGGCAGTTTTCATCCCTTTTTGCAATTGGGACATTAAAGGAAAAATAAATGCTAATTTCTGGGTATCCTCAGAAGATACCATATATAAGGAGCTCAAAGGAATACCATTAAAGTATAATGAGGCACTTGCGGATTCTTCAATTGCGAAAGCATATTATGAGGAGTTGCTTTATAACAATATGGACGCTCTGAACATGCTTTATGTGGCTACTACACGGTGTAAAGACTACCTTTATATTGGAACAATGGCTAAAAAAGAAGCCAAGCTCTCTAATATGGGAGACGTACTTAACTATACTTTTGAGAGCGATTTCGACGACAATAGCCTGTATGAGATTGTAGAACATTACGAAAAGCAGAACATTCAGGAGCAATTGAGCCTCATTAATTTATCTCAATATCCAACTACGTCCAGATTGGCAGCGCTCTATGTACCCTCAGAAGAGAAGCATTTAAAGCATGTATTGAACATAGAAAAGTCTGGGCGCAAAGGATCTTTGCTGCACGACATTCTTGCCAATGCAAGCTCCGAAAGCGAAGTAAATATGTTTGTAGATGAGCTGGTGTTGTTTGGTGCCATTCAGGAGGAGGAGGTTAATAGTTTGAAAGCATCTGTTTTGGAGGTGCTTAATAATACAGAACTAAAATCCATCTTGAGCAAAGCGACCGAAAGTATTACCGAAAAGAATATTGTGGATGCTGAGGGTAAGATGCATCGGCCAGATCGGGTGCTAATCACCGAAGAAGGCGTCATAATTTTGGATTATAAGTTTACTCTTGAAGAGCGTGACAGTCACCTGAAGCAGGTGGGCAAATACAAGGAGTTACTGGTTGCAATGGGCTATGCTAACGTTCAAACCTATCTGTTCTATGCCTTAAGCGGCAAATTAAAACTAGTGTAAACTTATGAAGCCTTTTTTACAAGAAGTTGCGGAAGATCTGGTAACGAAATTTGGAGACAATCTCCAGCATTGCGCCATTGTCTTCAATAACAAGCGTCCGGCAGCGTACCTGCAGAAATACCTCGCTAACATCATTAAGAAGCCTTTTTTTAGTCCATCACTTTATACTATTCAAGAGTTTTTTGCTGCTGCATCGCCAGAAAAGCTGGCGGATTTCTATTTGCAGTTCTTCACACTGCATAAAATTTACAATGAATTGCTGACCGAAGAATGCTTGGATCCCATCAGTAGCCATAAATTTTTTCCGCTGGCAAAAATCATGTTGAGTGATTTCAACCAGATCGACATCGACCTCGTTGATGCAGGGAAGTTGTATTCTGATTTGGAAGATATATCGCTGATCAATCAAGAGTTCGACTACCTTAGTCCGGAACAATATGAGTTTTTGTCCCAATTTTGGACTTCGTATTCTGAAGGAAAGCATAAGAAACAGCAGGAACTTTTCATTCGGATGTGGCGCAGAATGCCAAAGCTTTACCATAAATTCCATGCAACCCTTAAAGCTCAGAAATACATCAGTAATGGCGTCGTTTACCGAGATCTGGCAGAGGGCCAAATCAGCGAAATGACTTTTTTACGTGGGTTTGATAAGGGGAAGATTGTCTTTGTTGGTTTCAATGCCTTAAGCCGTGCTGAAGCTAAAATTTTTAGCCGTTTACAGGAGTCTGGACAAGCATTATTTTATTTCGATACCGACCCTTACTACCTTGACGACCCCTTGCAAGAGGCTGGCTTGTTTTTAAGAAAAAACATCCATCAGTTGGGCTTGATGAACGTGTTCGCTAATCAGCAAAGCCTAATGGCCACGCCTCACCATGTGGATGTTTATAAAGTTCAGGGACAATCCGCACAAGCGAAAATCCTGAACAATATTTTGGCTGATAAGTATGAGGAAAGATATGACTTGGGCAGCACAGTGGTAGTTCTCGCAGATGAAAGTTTGCTAATCCCTACTTTGCAAACCATCCCTACTTCGCGCAATGGACAGGAGATAGATCTAAACGTTACTATGGGATTTGCGCTTGCTACCTCCAGTATATTTGGGTTAACTGACCTTTGGCTCTCTACCCAACTTGAATTGCTACAGAAGACTACAGTTTCTTACCAGAATGTGGAGGCTTTTCTGACACACCCCTTGAGTGGACTAAGCCATAAGATGCGCGATAAAATCCAGATGGCTTTGTTGGATGAGAATCAGTTGGAAATTGATCATGCAAGGTTATTGAGACAAAGCGGTCTTTTTGAGGTCTTTTTCAAGAAAATTGAGAATTCTGAGCAAGTTGCTTCCACGCTGATAAACGTGCTCACGGTTCTTTTGACCCGTTTGTCAACGGCTAAAATATTGAAGAAGATTGATGCAGAACTTTTTGTAAAAACCATTCAAGAGTTAAACAGACTGCATGATACGTTCTGCAAACACGTAGGGAATGAAGAGACTTCATTTGTGATTTATTTAGTGCAAAAAGCACTAAAGGCCATCGCCGTACCGTTATCCGGTGACCCGTTAAACGGAATCCAGGTGATGGGATTGCTGGAAACGAGGAATCTGAATTTTGATAACGTGGTGATTTTAGGCTTCAATGAAGGAATTATCCCTAAGTCTTCCATAGGAAATAGCTTTATTCCGGATAGTTTAAGAAGAGTATACGGTTTACCTGTTCTGGAAAATCTAGACGCCATCTCTTCTTATATGGTTTACAGATTAATACAGCGCGCAAAGAACATTAGCTTGGTATACAACAATCTGACTGATGAATCAACTTCGGGTGAAGTGAGTCGGATTTTAAAGCAACTGACCTATGAAAGCGGCTTTAAGTTTGATTATCATGAGCTCAACATGACCGTCAAGACAGAAGTAGCCAGAGAAGTGAAGATCGAAAAAACAGGGAGTAAGTTTGTTCAGGATACTTTAGCGCTTTATCTGGAGGGGAAAAGAAAGTTTTCACCCTCTGCAATGACTCAATACATTTCCAATCCAATCGACTTCTTCTTCAATTACATTGCGGGAATTAAAGAACCAAAAGAGGTGAGTGCTGTGGTGGAAGCGAATGAGATCGGCTCTATTCTACACCAAGTGATGGAATATTTCTATGCAGATCTTAAAGGATCTGAAGTTACCGCAAAGGCAATACAGTTGGGGAGAAAGAGAGTGCCAGCCCTGATTCAACGTGCTTTCGCTGCCGTCATGTTCAGGAGTCCGGATAAGGTGATTGAGTACAAAGGGATGCAGAAGGTGATACTCTCGATAGTAGACGCATATGTAAATATTATTCTTACTCAAGACGAGGCGCAGACACCATTCCAAATCATCAGTCTGGAACAAAAGGTAGAAGCAGAGCTGAGCTTCACTTTACACGGAAAGCCAGCAACTGTGAAGCTTTTGGGCTTTATCGACAGGGTAGACTTAAAAGATGGGGTCACTAAAATCATTGACTACAAGACAGGGAGTGATAAATTAACCTTTAAGGATGTTCCGGAGCTGTTTAATACCAACGGGAAGAACATCAATAAAGCATTGGTACAAACGCTTTTGTATACCTATGCGTACGAACAGTTTTCAGGAAAAACCTGCGTGGAACCTAATTTATATATTGTGAAAACTATGACCCAGGATGGCGTTTGGTTTAAGACAGGTCGGCAGAACCTAAATGGTGAATTCCTGGAAGAGATCAAGCCTGAGTTTCTGAAAGAGCTGCGCAACAAGCTGACTGAACTTTTCGAAAGTGCTTATTTTGAAGTTTCTGAAGTAGAAGACAACTATAAATATTCCATTTATAAAACATTATTTGGTAAATAGCCATGTTAAAACTGAGCTTCACTGCGTTTCCAACAATAGAAACAGAACGATTGGTCCTACGAGAACATACTTTGCAAGATGCGGAGGTCTGGTTCAATTTGAGGCATAATGGCGACGTGATATGCCTTGGAAGATGGTCAATTCTCTATTTTGAATAATAATGGCAATATTATCCACTTCGGCGAAGACATTTCCGGGGAAGTGTAACACTTTACTTTCAATACTTCTGGTGGCCTTGAATAAATTGCATATAAAAACAATTTTATCTAAGTTTGCTCCCATTAATATTTTCATATATAATGAGAGAGATTCAATTTAGAGAAGCTTTACGTGAGGCCTTAAGTGAGGAAATGCGCAAAAACGAGAACATTTTTTTGATGGGCGAAGAAGTTGCGCAATACAATGGTGCCTATAAAGTTAGTCAGGGTATGCTGGATGAGTTTGGCGACAAACGTATTATCGATACTCCGATTGCAGAATTAGGCTTTACTGGTATCGGTATTGGGGCTGCTATGAATGGTTTAGTACCCATCATTGAGTATATGACCTTCAATTTCTCATTGGTAGCTATTGATCAAATAATTAATGGTGCGGCAAAAATGTTGTCTATGAGCGGTGGTCAGTTCTCTATACCAATCGTTTTTAGAGGTCCTACAGGTAATGCTGGCCAGCTGGGTGCACAGCATTCTCAGAACTTCGAGAATTGGTTTGCAAACTGCCCTGGTTTGAAAGTAGTAATACCATCTACTCCTTATGAAGCTAAAGGTTTATTAAAACAGTCTATTCTTGATCCGGATCCGGTAATTTTCATGGAATCTGAGGTGATGTATGGTGATAAGGGCGAAGTTCCTGAAGGGGAATATTACTTGCCAATAGGAAAAGCAAATGTGGTTAAGGAAGGTAATGACGTTACAATTGTAACCTTTGGTAAAATGCTGACACGTGTGGTTAATCCTGCAGTTGAAGAATTGACTAAAGAGGGTGTAAATGTTGAAGTGATTGATTTACGTACTGTACGTCCTATTGATTATGCGACAATAATTGCGTCTGTTAAAAAAACGAATCGGTTGGTCATTGTCGAAGAAGCATGGCCATTGGCTTCGATCTCTTCAGAGATCGCTTTTAACATACAAAAAAATGCTTTTGATTACCTGGATGCACCGGTAACAAGAATTACTTGCGCAGATGTTCCATTGCCATATGCTCCAACACTGATTGCAGCAAGTTTGCCAAATGCAGAAAGAGTTGTTAAAGCAGTTAAAGAAGTAATGTACGTATCAAAATAATACGTATTTATTCATAAAAATATAATCCCGCTGCCGAAAAGCCTGCGGGATTTTTTAGTAAATTTTGGCTCCATTGTGCTTAAAATCATAGAAAGTAAAGATGAGTAATCATTCTAAAATAATTGCTGCGGAACTGGGCGTAGCCGAAAAGCAAGTTATTGCGACTATTGAATTGCTGGATGAAGGGGCAACAGTTCCATTCATTTCCAGATACCGGAAAGAAGCTACAGGTACACTTAATGAGGTTCAGGTAGCTGCGGTGCGCGATAGGTTTCAGCAGTTGAGGGAATTGGATAAAAGAAGGGAAGCGATCTTGAAAGCTCTAGTGGCGTTGGATAAATTGTCTCCTGAGTTGGAAGCAAAGATCAATGCTGCAAATAATATTACTGTTATTGAGGACATCTATCTGCCTTACAAGCCTAAGCGTAAAACAAGAGCTTCTGAAGCCCGCAAAAAGGGCTTGGAGCCATTAGCACGTCAAATTCTGGAGCAAGGAAAAGAGAGCTTAGAAGAGCTATCTGCAAATTATCTCAACATTGAACTGGGGGTTGCTTCACTAGATGAAGCTTTAGCCGGGGCAAGAGATATTATTGCAGAAATGATTTCTGAAAATCTGGAAGTACGAACTTTAATGCGAAAATACTTTCAGCAAAATGCTACGTTCAAGTCAACTTTGATCAAAGGAAAAGAAGAGGAAGGAGTAAAGTATAGGGATTATTTTGGTTGGGAAGAGCCACTAAAATCTGTTCCGTCTCATCGCTTATTGGCCATAAGAAGGGCGGAAAACGAGAATATATTGAAGGTTGAAACTATGCCTGCGGAGGGTGCTGCCATCAATATTTTGGAAAACCAGTTTGTAAAATCAACTAATAAAAGCGCAGAGCAAATTAAGTTAGCTATCAAAGACAGTTATAAGCGTTTATTGGGGCCTGCTATGGAGACCGAATTCCGTGGAATCTCTAAAGAGAAAGCTGATGAAGAAGCGATTAGGGTATTTGCCGAGAATGCACGTCAACTTTTATTGGCAGCTCCAATGGGAGGGAAGAATGTAATGGCAATTGATCCTGGCTTCCGTACAGGCTGCAAAGTTGTGTGTCTGGATTCACAGGGTAAGCTTTTAGAAAACACGGCAATATATCCTCACAATGGCAAGAAGTCTGAGCAGGATTCTGCAACTGTTGTTAAGAATTTAATCACTACTTATAAAGTAGAGGCAATTGCAATTGGTAATGGTACTGCTGGTAGGGAAACGGAAGTCTTTATTCGTGGGCTGAGTTTGCCTGACATTCTAGTTATTATGGTTAATGAAAATGGTGCTTCTGTGTACTCTGCGTCTAACGTGGCTAGGGAAGAATTCCCTAAACAAGATATTACTGTTCGTGGAGCAGTTTCAATTGGTCGTCGTTTGATGGATCCCCTTGCAGAACTAGTTAAGATTGACCCTAAGTCAATTGGTGTTGGGCAGTACCAACATGATGTAGATCAGAATAAGTTACAGACCTCATTAGATGATACGGTGATGAGTTGTGTAAATGCTGTGGGTGTGGAGCTCAATACTGCCTCTAAGCAAATTTTGTCCTATGTTTCAGGACTAGGGCCACAGCTTGCGCAAAATATTGTGAACTACCGCAATGAGCATGGTGCATTTAAGAATCGCGAAAGTTTGAGAAAAGTTCCTCGTTTGGGTGATAAAGCTTTTGAACAGGCAGCAGGGTTCTTAAGAATCAGACATGCTGAGCATGCATTGGATTCAAGCGGAGTACATCCCGAAAGATATGCCTTGGTCAATAAGATGGCGAGGGACTTAAATTGTAACGTGGCGCAGCTAATGAAGGATCCTGAACTTCGTAAGCAGATCAAACTGCAGTATTATGTCTCTGAAGAAATTGGCTTGCCAACTTTAAATGATATCATGGCCGAACTGGCTAAGCCTGGAAGAGATCCTCGTGAGCAGTTTGAAGTTTTCAGCTTTACAGAAGGTGTCAATGCGATTGCCGATCTTAAGGTAGGTATGAAATTGCCTGGAATTGTGACTAACATTACGAACTTCGGGGCATTTGTGGATATAGGTGTTCATCAGGACGGATTAGTTCATACCAGCCAGCTCGCCAACAAATTTGTTTTGAATGCAAATGAGGTAGTGAAAGTAGCGCAAAGGGTAGAGGTGACAGTGGTAGAAGTTGATGTGGCAAGAAAGCGCATTTCGCTCTCTATGAAAACACAAGTTGCAACCGCCAAGCCTAAGCAAGAGCGCAAACGGGAAAATGTGAAGTCCAAAGATTCTTCAGTCGCTAAGCCTAGTGCTGGCAGAACAAATCACCAAAGGAAACCGGCAATTGTAACTAAAAAAAACAAGCCGAATCAAACCAATGCTCCGCAAAAGGAAAAAAGGAATGCCGATGGAGATCTGCAAATGAAATTAGAGGCCTTAAAGAACCTCTTTAAATAAACAATTGGGCAAATCGAGCTTGGTTTATAGCTCTATTTGCCTTTTTATACTTTCTTCCAAAGAAATCAATGTTTCTGTACGTTGGATTCCTTCTACCGCTTGTATCTCTTCATTAAGAACATGTCTGAGGTGGCTGGTATCTCTACAAATGATCTTAGCGAACATACTGTAAGAGCCAGTTGTATAATGCAGTTCTACCACTTCTTTAATTTTACTGAGTTGAGCTACAGCATCCTTGTATTGAATACCTTTTTCTAAATAGATTCCTAAAAAGGCACAGATATCGTAACCTGCTTTTTGTGGGTCTATAATTAGATGAGAGCCCCTAATGATTCCCATTTCATGTAGTTTTTTCATCCTGACATGAATTGTGCCACCTGAAACGATCAAGTCCTTGGCAATTTCAGTGTATGGCTTGGTTGCATCCTGCATGAGTTGCTTCAGAATGTCGATATCAAGGTTATCAATTTCTAAATTTTGGTTTTCTTTTTTTAGCATCGTTTGAATATTTGACAACTAACAGTGAAGTTAATTATTAATATCACAATAATAAAATTAATTACTTAAAATATTTGCAACGTAAAGGGGTTGTTGTTACATTTGTATCAAGCGAGTAACAAAAAAGTAGTTCTTTAAAACTTGTTTATACTCTGTAGGGTGGTGAAATTGGCAGACGCACCTCCTTGTCTCGGTGGTGGAGAATTGGGAAACCCGTAAGGGCTAACTACTCCATGAAGGTTCGACTCCTTCCCCTACAGCTATTAAGTGATAATTATTTAACCTAAACCAATCACTTAATTCGTTCTTTATATAATGTTGGGTGGTGAAATTGGCAGACACGCCTCCTTGTCTCGGTGGTGGGGACCAATGGATAAACGCAGTTTATGGGTTGACCACAAATTAATTTTTGAACTGTAGCTAACTACCCCTTGAAGGTTCGACTCCTTCCCCAACAGCCAGTTTTTTTATGAATAATAAGTTAGTTAAAATCGAGTGACCCCGGATAGGGCCACTCTTTTTTATTTATGGGGTTTTTAGCTATCTGTGGACTTTCATCAACAGTAGTTCAGGTTCATTAGTCGTGATTAGGCCTATGCCTTCTGTCAATAACCAGTCCATGCTTTTCTCATCATTGACAGTCCAGGCATTGGTAATCAATTTTTTGCTCTTGGCTTCCTTGATCCAGGATGGATTCTTGTCCAATATTTTAAGGTTATAATCAAAACCATGTATCCCATCGGTCAACAATTCATCAGGTGTTTTATCTCCGTTCAAGTACTGAACAGTCGCTTTAGGGGCAATCTTTGTTATCTCTTTGCAGATGTCGTAGTCGAAACTAATGTAATCTACTCTGGACGCTGCTTTCATTGAATTAACCATATCGACTACTTTGCGCGTTAAGGCGATTCCTCTTTCTTTACTTATTGCTGATGGTTTTATTTCCAGTACAAGTCTTGTTTTTTTCTGTTTTGTACCTTCTTTAAGGTACTCTTTCAACGTAGGAAAGGCCTCGCCATTTTTTAATTTCAAGGCAGATAAAATTATTGAAGAGGTCGTTTCAATTGGCAGCTCCTGTATATGCGCATCGTGGTTAATAAAAAGTACGGAGTCTGCAGACATGTGGACATCAAATTCGCTACCATCACAGCCCATTTTGATTGCTGCCTTCAGGGAGGCGATTGAATTTTCGGGAGCCCCGGTGTTTTTCCAGGCACCACGGTGGGCAACCACTTTAGTTTGCGCAAATGTGACAGTTGATAATGTTAATTGACTGAATATTACTAATGTGAATAGTTTTTTCATAGTGTGCTATATTTAAAGATATGCAAATATGAATAAAGTTTAGAGCGGTAATGTTACGTAAAAGTGAAGAGAGTGTTAAGAAAACACTCTCTTGGGATGGTCGCTTTAGCGATGCGCATTGTTAACTTATTTCTTTTCAGCGCTGTACTTTCCGCTAAACTTTCTATCTAGTTGTTTGTGTAAGTTATCCAGATTAATATCTCTACCTTGAATAAATGCCTTTTCTACATTGTTAGTTTTCATATCCAGCGCGTCACCTCCGGAAATAAACAAGGTAGCATCCTTACCGATCTCCAAGCTACCAGTAGTTTTATCGATACCAAGTACCTTAGCAGTGTTCAACGTAATTGTAGAAAGTGCTTTTTCTTTATCCAATCCCCAGGCAGCAACAGTTCCCGCCATGAAAGGTAAATTCCTTTGCTGCCAATAGCCATCGATACTTACTACAACGTCAACACCTGAATTCGCTAAAATGCCCGCATTTTTATAAGGCATGTTCACGTCATCGTCATTGTTATTCGGTAACGCATGAGGTTGTTTAACAATCACAGAGATATTATTTTCTTTTAAGAATGGAATGATCAGGTAAGCCTCGTCTGCACCAACGATTACAGGTGTGATCCCATATTTCTTTGCGAATTTCACGGCTGATATGATGTCTTTTTGTGAATCTGCCGTGATAAACAGTTTCTGTTTTCCTTCAAACAAATGTTTCATAGCAGCTAACCTTGCATTTATTACCGCTGGTTTATCGGTATCGGCGTAGGCCTTAGCTTCCGCAAAGAGTCCATCCAGTTCGTTGATCAACGCTTGTGTACGCTCCTTTGAAGCATCTGGCGTTAATTCGCCTGCTCTCCCGAAACCAGCTCTAGGCCTTGGCGTAATGGGCCAGGTCATGTGCTGTGCAACATCTTTCCTGATTGCCGCATCCTCCCAATTCCAGGCATCCAATTGCATTACTGATGAGCTTCCGGAAATTGTTCCTCCCTTTGGAGTAACCTGTGCCATTAAAATGCCATTGCTTCTAAGTGTGGCCGGAACTTTCGAATCCGTATTATAAGCTACCAGAGCCCTGATATGTGGGTTAATATTCCCTATCTCTTCAAAATCCAGTGTTGCTTTTACGGATTCAAACTCAGTTAGTCCGAGGTTAGTAATTGGAGCAATAAAACCCGGGTAAACGTGTTTGCCGTTTGCTGTAATCACTGTTACTCCTGTAAGATCAAACTTTGCTACTGTAGCGTCTCCAACACCTGTGATCTTTCCTTTATCGAACATTACATAGCCGTTTTCAATTACCTGTCCGTTGCCAATGTGAAGCTTGGCACCCATGATCGCAATCTTATTATCCTGGGCCTTTGCAGGTATAATGTCTGCTTGAGCGAAAGTTTTAAGACCTGCCGCTGTTAAGAACAGCGTTAACATATATTTATTCATGAGTATGGTTCCCTTCTAATTCATTAATGTCAGAAGAATAATCTTCTAATGTTTCGCAATTGTACAAACGGGGTGCATCTCCTACCGGCCGTTGTGTTTTTAATCCGGTCTTTTTGCTATCCGCCATCTTCTGAATCAATCTTTTGCGTTCCGTCAATTGATCTTTTCTTACCTGCGCATCCTTTTCCATATCCCAATATGCAACACCATCTACAAAAGTTTTCTCTGCTCTTGCATAGATAGATAATGGATTGTCTGACCATATAACAACATCTGCGTCCTTGCCTGCTTT
The DNA here is from genome assembly GCA_014377665.1 of Pedobacter sp. Taxonomy (GTDB): domain Bacteria; phylum Bacteroidota; class Bacteroidia; order Sphingobacteriales; family Sphingobacteriaceae; genus Pedobacter. Next base: position 12,874 of record JACMPF010000047.1, read on the forward strand.
CAAACTACCAACTTTGTTATCGATATGCAGCATTTTTGCCGGGTTCAGAGTTACGAACTTAAGGGCGTCTTCTTCTGGTAGGCCGCCATAAAGAACGGACTTTCCTGCTTCCTGATTCAACCTTCTCGCCATTTCCGCATCGTCAGAGTTGAATGCGGTAGTAATACCTACATTATGCATGATTTTACCATTGTAAGGGATTGCTTCAGCAACCTCGTATTTGTAAGCCCACCAATCAGAGAAAGTAGACGCATTGATTCCTCTTGCCTTCATCTTGTCGGCCACTTTATAACCTTCTAAAATATGTGTGAAAGTATTGATCTTGAAGCCTAGGCTATCAGCAACATTCATAAGCATATTGATCTCAGACTGAACATAAGAGTGACAAGTGATGAAGCGTTTGTTGTCTAGAATCTCCACGATCGCATCAAGTTCTAAATCTTTACGAACAGTATTGCCTTTAACTGCCAATGCATTTTTATACTCTTTTGCACGCGTGAACTCATCCACAAATGATTGTTCCACACCCATTCTGGTTACTGGAAAACGTGCTCCCGTCCCAAAATTACTTTGCTTGACATTCTCTCCCAACGCAAACTTAATAAAACCATCAGCACCCTGGAATTTCAGTTCTTCAGGTAACTTCCCCCATCTTAACTTTATCAATTGAGATTGGCCACCAACAGGATTTGCAGAACCATGCAAGATATGGGAAGTCGTTACCCCACCAGCAAGCTGTCGGTAGATATTGACATCTTCAGAGTTAATAATATCCGAAATCCTTACTTCAGCGGAAGAAGATTGTGCGCCTTCGTTAATGCCCCCGGTACCGGCAATATGCGAGTGTTCATCTACAATCCCTGGTGTGATGTGTTTTCCGGTCGCATCAATTACTTTTGCGGATCCAGCAGCCAGGTTTTTACCTACCGCTTTTATTTTTCCGTTTTCTATAAGTACATCAGCGTTTTGAATAATGCCCTCTTTCTCATTTGTCCAAACAGTTGCATTTTTCAACAGAACTGTTTCCTGAACAGGTGCAGTAGCATTTCCAAATGCCGTAAATGGATAAATTAGCGATCCAAGTACTACAGGCTTTTTAGGCTCTGGTTTTTTGGCTGCTACTTTGGCAAGGCTGTCTTTAGCTGCTGGTGTAATGACGCCATCTTTTTTTGGAATCAGAATAAAACGTTTTCCCTGTACCCAGTTTTCTTCAATGATATTCGTTTTCTTAAACAGGCTGTCAGACGTTACAATGAAGTTCGCCAACTTACCTTTTTCAAGTGTACCCACTTTATCAGCAATGCCTATCATGGCAGCAGGGATTTCTGTTACCGCTAGCAGGGCTTGTTTTTCTGTCAATCCGTGTTCAATCGCAGTGCGGATATTGGTCCAGAAATCTTTAACGTTTTCTAATCCAAAAGATGTTATGGCAAATTTAACACCGGCCTTCTCCAATACACCAGGATTAGTTGGTGCCAATTCCCAGCCTTTCATTTGGGACAGGGTTATGTTTCTTGTTTCTACAGAGTCTTCAACATCATAAGCTTTTATAAAACTTATTGGAACGATTAAACTAGCCCCGGTTGCTTTGATTGCAGCAATCCTCTGGTATTCATCGCCGCCGGCTTTAATAATATACTGCTTTCCAAATTCTTTACCAATTTTGTCTGCACGCAGAACATTCTGCCAGCCATCCGCTTCAAAAATTTGCGGGATCGTTTGCTGGGTATTAAATTCTGCTAATGAGATGTTGTATTCGTCTTTCTGTTTGCCATACCATTGTGCGTCATAATATGTTTGTCGCAAAAGTGCTATAGATCCCATTAAAGAAGTAGGATAGTCGTTTTGGGATGTTCCCTTGTTGAACGAATAATTAGCCGCAGCCTTAGCATTTAACAGACTACCGTTCTCCTTCTCATCACTTAAAGTAACAGCAGCAGAGGTTCCTCTGGCAATACCATCTCGATTAATCGCATTGACACTCCCAAAACCAACCTTACGAAGGTCGTCGGCTTTTTTAGCATCGGCTGCGAAAATATGAGCGACATGAGTTTCCGGTTTGATAGCTTCATTCCAGCCGTAAGCACCTTTTTTTGTCGAGGTGAAAATGGACTGACGAGCGCCACCTCCACCAAATCCGCGCCCTGGTGTCACAGCGGTCTCTGGCATACCGTAGGAAGTGAATGCGTCGACAAGAGAAGGGTAAATAAACTTGCCCTTAAGGTCGATCACTACATAACCTTTCGGTATGGTTGTTCCGGTGCCGACTGACTCGATAGTTTGGCCTTTAATTAATAAAGTGCCATTTCTGATAGTTTGGTTCGCATTTACTACAATATTTGCGTTTGTGAATGCAAATAGACCTTGTCTGATGTCATAAGA
>JACMPF010000256.1 GCA_014377665.1 Pedobacter sp.
GTTAATGAGAACTCATTCAAGTTTACATTTGTTTTATTGCCGGGTGCTTTAAAGTTTAGAAGGGTATTGTTAATCTTTCCTTCTCCAACCTTATAATTGTTGTTCGTTAAATCGATAAAAAGCTTTGTAAGCTGCAAACTATTTAATTTTACGTCAGCTGCCGTCCCAGAAGTTTGATCATCAAAATTGATGTTAATGTTGTTGAAGGCAAAGTCATTGATCTCCACGAGCGGTAATTTCCCCGATTCCGTATTTGCAGTATCGATGCTTTTTTTAAGGTTGGCAGCTAGTACAGTAAGCGGCTTTTGCTGCAGGTATTTAACGGCAGTATTCTTAAGTGAGAGCGTATTTATTACATAATGTTGGTTTGCCAGATCAAACTCTTTCAGCTTAGCTTTAAACTCCCCCAAGTTTAGCCTTAGGTCATTCCCTGCAACATCGTCACGATAAACGATGCCTATGTCTTTGAAACTGACTTTATCGATTGAAAATTTAAGGGTGGAAGTAGTATCTTTTGCCACAATCTTATCCGGCTTTTTTTGCTCGGTCATGAAAGCATCCACTAAAAATGAGAAGTTAAAAGATGTATCAGGGTCTATCCTTGTTACATTAGCCCTGATTTTTTCTAGTGAAATACTATTTATTTCTACTTTATTGCTAAGAAGTTTTAGCAGACTAATGTCTACCGATAAACGTTGCGCATACAGTAGGGTGTCTCCTTTTAAGTCTTCGATGTAGAAGCCGTTCAAAACCACGTCCTTGGGGAGCGCTATTTTGATGCTTTCCAGACGAACTTCTGTCTTCGTTTTCTTTTTCAAAAAGGTTATTGCCTTGTCCTTAACAAAGTTTTGTACAGCTGGAATATTAAGCGACACGGCCACCAATACCACCAACAGGATAATACTTGCGACTATCCAAAGTACAACCTTTAAACTTTTACGTATATATTTATTCAACCTGAACTATTTTGGAAAGTAAAACTTTTTGCATAACAACTAAAACCATGCCATCAGGTATACAACAATCCTTTTTTACGTATGTTTAAATATGGAGCAAAAAACCTTCACGATTAGTTACAAAAACTTTAGTGATATTTCAGAGCTAGAGTCTGCAGATAAAGTGCTTTGCGAACGTGCTGTACGCGCTCTAGATACATCTTACTCGCCATATTCACAGTTTAGGGTAGGTGCAGCTGTTCAGCTTAATGATGGTTCTATTGTAACAGGCAGTAATCAGGAAAATGTAGCTTACCCTTCAGGATTATGTGCGGAACGTGTGGCGCTATTTGGGATTGGTGCTTCCAAACCAACAGCAATTATTGAGAAAATGGCGATCACGGCGCAAACAAATAATTTTAAGATTATGAACCCGATTACCTCCTGTGGGGCATGTCTGCAGGTGATGGCAGAATTTGAACAAAAGCAGAAAAAAGAGATTGAAGTTCTCTTCTACTGCATCGGCGGTGAGGTTGTGAAAGTTAGCAGTATTAAGAACCTGTTACCATTTACATTCGTTGAAGAGCGGCTTGGCAAATAAGGTTTCAAACCCTTATATTTACGGAATCCAAACCATTTTTGATGAGTGACGAAATAGAAGACAACGTAAACGAAGAAAGTACGCATACTGTAATCCCTATCAATGGGCTTTACGAAAACTGGTTCCTCGATTACGCTTCCTATGTAATTCTTGATCGCGCTGTACCCCATATCAATGATGGCCTGAAACCAGTGCAACGCCGCATTATGCATTCCTTAAAAGAAATGGATGATGGAAGGTTTAACAAGGCGGCAAATGTAATTGGAAATACCATGAAATATCACCCTCACGGTGATGCATCTATCGGTGATGCCATGGTTCAGATCGGACAAAAAGAACTATTGATTGATATGCAAGGTAACTGGGGAGATCCAGTTACTGGTGATAATGCCGCAGCACCGCGGTACATTGAAGCAAGACTTTCCAAGTTTGCGAACGAAGTGGTTTTCAATCCTGATACTACGGTTTGGCAACTGAGTTACGATGGTAGAAATAATGAGCCAATAACCCTTCCAGTAAAGTTTCCTTTGCTGTTGGCGCAAGGTGCGGAAGGTATTGCCGTAGGCTTGGCTACTAAAGTAATGCCGCACAATTTTATCGAATTGCTCGATGCTTCCATCGAATCATTAAAGGGTGTGCGACCAAATATCCTACCAGATTTCTTTACTGGTGGTGCGGCAGATTTCTCTGCTTACAACGAGGGTATGAGGGGTGGACGGATTAGGGTACGCGCAAAGATTACCGAAAAAGACAAAAGAACTTTGGTGATCACAGAGGTGCCTTACAGTACTACAACAGGCTCTGTGATTGATAGTGTACTGTCTGCAAACGATAAGGGTAAGATTAAGATCAAGAAGATTGAAGACAACACCGCGGCAAATGTTGAGATTGTAATTCACCTTGCACCTGGTATTTCTCCCGATGTTACCATTGATGCCTTGTATGCATTTACCTCCTGTGAGGTATCAATCTCTCCTAATACCTGCGTAATCAGGGATGATAAACCGCAGTTTCTGAGTGTAAATGACATCCTGATTCAGAATACAGTTCATACCAAAGGACTGTTAAAATTGGAATTGGAAATCAAACTTCATGAGTTACAGGAAAAGATATTCTTCAGCTCATTGCTGAAAATCTTTATTCAGGAGGGCATGTATAAGCACCCTGAATACGAGAATTCCAACAATTTTGAAATGGTAGTGGAGGTATTGAACCGATTGTTCGCTCCTTTCA
>JACMPF010000257.1 GCA_014377665.1 Pedobacter sp.
CTAGTTCGCAACGCATCAGGAACTGCAATACTACACATGGTGGTTTTAGAGAACGGAAAACGTGTAAATAAGTACATACCCACAGGAAATGTTCAGTTGATGCAAAATATGCTAGTTAGCTTTAATAAGCCTACTCCTGGAGCAATTAATATCGACAACACCACGGGGTCATTCCGCATCTCGTCTCCTTATGAAGGTAATTATATGATCATGGCCACACAAGAACGTAAGGTGGTAACAGGAGATGATGTGCCTCAACCTTTTAACCTTCGCAGTCTCTATACTTATGGTAACTTGGCTTTTGTGGTTCCCGAACCAGCGGTTAATGGTAGTGTTCAATATTTTGAAGGTGATAAACGCACGCACCAGAATGATCTTGATCTGGTGAAGGTGGAAGTTACAACCCCAAATGCAGTAGACACCGTAGTATTTTCTGGAGGTAAGGGGATGACTAATTTTCAGCACCAGAGCGAAGTTGGTGGCTTAAAAATTTCGATAGCTTACGGCTCTAAAGTTTATAAAACACCTTTTGCTTTAAAGCTAGCTAAGTTTAAAATGGAGAAATATCCAGGCAGCAATAGTCCCGCCGCTTATTCATCTGATGTTATAATTGAAGACGGAAACACTCAAACTCCTTACAAAATCTTTATGAATCATGTATTGGATCACTCAGGTTATCGTTTTTTCCAATCCAGTTTCGATGAGGATGAAAAAGGAACCATTTTGTCTGTCAATCATGATGAATTGGGAACAAGGGTTACCTATATAGGGTACACACTTCTATTCTTAGGCTTGTTCGTAACCTTATTTTGGAAAGGAACCCACTTCTCAAAATTGAACGAACAGTTGAAATCCCTGTCAAAATCTAAAGCAATTTTATTGTTATTCTTCTTCCTTCCGGTAGGTGCGGCATTTAGTCAGGAGATCGATATGCATGGCAAAGACGGAACAGAGCACGTTCACAAGCCAGGCGAAGTACACGATCATGGTCCGGCACAAACTGCTCCAGCATCACCTGTGCGACCATTCAGACCAATAGAAAATCAGAATCCTGCAGATTTTGCAGCAGCGCTTAAAATAGATATAGCGCATGCAGATAAGTTTGGGCACTTGCTGGTTCAAAATATTGACGGTAGGATCGAACCAGTGAATACAATGGCATTAGAGATATTGAGAAAGTTGCATGGAAAAGATCGTTTCTATACACTCAATGCCAACCAGTTTTTTCTATCTATGTCTACGCGCCCTTTCAGCTGGATAAACGTGCCGATATTTAAGGTGAGCACAAAAGGCGGTAAAGATATCCTCAAATCCGTAAATGCAACTCCAGAAGGATATACTTCCATGGTTAACCTGATCAGAATGCACGATGATGGCAGTGCCGAATTTGTACTGAAAGACGAATACATGACTGCCTTCGCTAAAAAGGCATCAGAGCAGGATAGTCATGATAAAGATCTTATTGACCTGAATGATAAATTGGAGGCAATGGGACAATTGATCCGCGGACAATACCTGCGTGTGTTCCCTATAATAGGCGACAAAAATAACACTTGGGAAGCAATGTCTACCATAAACATGGACAGTACAGCTACCCCAAATGCCTTTGATCGTTATGTTGGTGCTGTCAACCAAGGTCAGGCGACAGGAAACTGGCAGGCCGCAGATTCCGAACTTAAAAACATTAGCGATGCACAACAGAAATATGGCAAGAGCGTAGTGCCTTCCGCGACTAAGGTCGCTTTCGAAGTAAGCTACAACTCATGGAATCTCTTTTTGAACCTTATGATTTGTTATGCTTTATTAGGAACAGTAATACTTTCTCTGGCATTTTTAAAGCTCTTTAAAACCTCAAAAACCTTAAATAAAGTTGTAAGTTTTGTTTTAGTACTTATCGCAGTAGCTGCGCTATTACAAGCAGTAGGCCTTGGTGTTCGATGGTATATATCAGGTCACGAACCATGGAGTAATGGATATGAAGCTGTACTGTTTATCAGCTGGATTGGTGTACTTTCGGGCTTATTGATGTATAGAAATAGTAATGCTTTTATACCTGCTGCAGGTTGTTTAATTGCAGTGATATTGATGGGGTTTGCTCATGGAGGCTCTCAGATGAACCCTCAAATTACGATGCTGGTTCCAGTACTTAAATCATACTGGTTGATGATTCATGTAGCCATTATTACATCTAGCTATGGTTTCTTTGGTTTGAGCGCACTGATTGGTACAGTTGTATTAATTCTATTTATAATTGATAGCGATAAAATTAGTTCCAAGGTAAAGTCCTCTGTTACCGAGCTTGCAATAGTTAATGAGATGTCGCTTACTATTGGGTTATTTCTACTTACTGTAGGTACCTTTTTAGGCGGGATCTGGGCGAACGAAAGCTGGGGAAGGTATTGGAGCTGGGATCCAAAGGAAACCTGGGCATTTATCTCTGTGATTGTTTACGCATTTATTTTACACACCAGGTTGATACCCGGGTTACGAAGCAAATACTTATTCAACTTGCTTTCCCTAATTGGATTTTCGACAATCATTATGACGTATTTCGGAGTAAACTACTATTTAACCGGTTTACACTCTTATGCTCAAGGCGATCCTGTTCCAATACCATCGTGGGTTTATGTTACGCTTGGTTCAGTGTTTGTGTTGGCGGTGGTGTCTTATCTTCGGTTTAAAGCTCGAAGTAAGGATACTAAAGCTTAATAGCCTAAATAAGCATTTCACTTATGCCGCCGCTCCGTGTAAGGACCTATTTATTATTTTATCCGTATCCTCAACGTTCCAATAAGATATAGTATGAATCTTCTGGACAAATGATCTTAAAGCCTAATGAGTTGAACTCCAATGGGATTGCTTTAATGGAATAACCTGCAGCATCAAGTTGCGTGGCTTTTTTAATAAATGAGTTTTGAACACTGATAACAGTCTCGATCAATGGCATTCCCAGCCATGGCATCTTGCCAGTATTGAGAATCTTAAACCCATTCGTCTCTTTGCCATTTTTTTTAAAAATGGATGCCTCTTCCTTCCAATCAGTAGGTCGAAAAATAGTCCCGACCTGTAAAAGCATCTTCTTGGAACTCTCAATATCTTTTCCATCCATGCTCACCAATTCAATTGTCGCATATTCATTGCCCGATTCGATGCTTAGGTCTTTGCCGATATTGAAAACCTTCTTTGCTTTTAGAAAGCCCGAAACTGCTTTCGCTTTAGGTGTGTTTAATATAAATATTCCATTCCCATAATCAAGTTTTTGTTCTGAAGTGACAGAGGTAACGGTCTCATTCTTTGTATCAATAAGCCTTAACAGATCTCCTTTGACGTTAGTTTCTTTTGCCTTAGCCTGGTAAGAAGTAGCAACTCCACCGGTAAGAAAAGTTAATGGAGAAAGTTCTCTTTTACCTTCATTTGCCGGATTAGCAGTTACAAAGTCCCTGTTTGGATCGAAAGACTGTTCTTCAAAAATTTCGGGAACTTCCCTATTGTATAGGCTTTTTAAACTGCGCTGTTCCGTTACTGATCTTGCAGATTTTACATACCCTAATCTATGAATGAGTGCGTTTGCCGGGAACATTCCCATTTCTCCTGGGGTAGAGATACTCCATCTATTTAGGGGATGTTGACCATCTAAATTCACAAAATTGAAATATAGTTGATTTGCAAAAGTAGGTGCTGTGGGGCTAAACCAGAAGAACGCATCTAAACCTGTCAAGCCACCGTAAGAAGCAACAAGCAACGCACCTTCCGTCTGATATTTATTAGGTAAGTTCCAGGCACTCTCTGTAACCATCATTGGATGTCCCTCTACATGCTTGATGTTAGTTGGTAGATTAGTAGGATTTTTTAGTGCAGAAGGCGCAGCGTAAAAATCTAGTGGGTCAATGCGCCAGCCTTCATTTGTTGAACCATGATGCTCAGGATCAAAATACTTATTTACTGCCATTACATCTACGCCGCTATTCGTCCAGCGTTCTAAATCAAGCAGCCGGCTCTGAGAAGCTGTGCGCCAGTTATTCCCATTGATGAGCTGCTTGCAGTTCAAATCCTTTCGATAATAGGTAGCCATGCCATCATAGAATGACCTTTGCTTCCAGGCCACAAATTCTGTCTGATCTTTCAGCCTTACCGAATCGTATCCCTTTGAAGAAATCGTTAGTTCATAGATCGGGTACAACCCAACTAATCTGTTGCCAAAGTCGTCACCTTTCTTTCCGGTGGCATTACCCCAATGAACCATCAAACTTGTAATTGATCCATATTTTTTAATCAGCCATTCTGCAAATTCGCCTCGAATTTTTTTGTCAAGCTCTGGTTTAATATTCGAGAATGTCCAGAAGAATGCGGAATCCTCATTTTCAATCTGGATGACTGCTAGCGCTGGTTCATCTTTCAGTGCGATACCTGTATAGGGATTTGGAAGTGTATAAAGTTGCTTAACCCATGCTTTGTAGGCCTCCTGAAGTTTTTCATCAAAATATAATACCGCCCAAAGATCATCCTGTCCTGAATAGCCATCAATACCCCATTCTTTAGGAACCCATCCACCCATATGGCCGTTGTGAGGCCAAAAAGGAGAGATGACCGTATAAATGCCTTGCTTCTTCATGGCGGCTACGCAACGCCAAATATTGTTAAGCTCTTTGCTATTGACATCTGTTAGCTTAGAATTCTTTCCAGTGGGATTGATGGCACCGTGGTATCTAACAAGATTCACCCCCGTTTTTGCGAGAAACTTAGCAAGAGTGTCTAACTGAAGGTCATTAAACTCTCCTGCCAGTCCTCCGCCATTACTGGCCCAAAAGCGGACTTCCTTTCCATTTCCGTTTAGAAAAGAGTTGCCATCAGCACTTAACTTGATAAAACCATTCTCACCGGCAGCCTTTTCGTTTAAATAGCGCAGGTTTAATAGCCCGCTGTCCAGCGACTTATAATTGGGGTAATTGAAGGTCCACCAACTTTTATCTGGATTTTGTGCTTTGCTGACCACGCAGTAATTCAAGATAAAAATGATCAGTAGAATAACTTTTCTCATTGATTGATAGAATTATTTGATTTTTAAACTAAAGATAACACTAGTTATATTACATAAGAAATATAATCTATAACTTGTCCTCGACACTTACCAGACAATTAAAAATTCCAACCTTTAAAATGTATAATTTTCTTAAATATCTGATCATTACTTTCCTAATGGGACCCGTGTTTTGCTTTTCGCAATCTAGAGATTTACCAGCAGAAGTCATAGTTAACTTGGGCAAAATAAAGGCTCCTATGAAGCCTGTTTGGGCATGGTTTGGTTATGATGAACCGAACTATACGTACATGAAGGACGGCAAAAAGCTCTTAACTGAGCTTGCCGCTTTAAGTCCGGTTCCTGTATATGTCCGCACACACAGTCTGCTAGTTACCGGTGATGGTGTAGCTGCACTTAAATGGGGATCGACAAATGCGTACACAGAGGATGCTAGTGGAAAACCTATTTATGATTGGAAAATCATTGACAGTATTTTCGACACCTATGTGAAACGGGGGATGAAACCCTTCGCTCAAATAGGATTTATGCCTCAGGCTCTATCGACTCATCCGGATCCTTATAAACACTTCTGGAAGCCTGGAGATCCTTACGGCGATATCATGACTGGATGGACCTATCCACCTAAAGATTATAAAAAATGGGCAGATCTGGTTTACAACTGGGTCAAACACAGTGTGGAGCGGTATGGTAAAAAGGAAGTGGAGAGTTGGTATTGGGAAGTCTGGAATGAACCAAATGGTTATTGGAAGGGTACACAACAAGAGTTCTTTAAATTGTATGATTATGCGGCAGAGGGTTTGAAACGCGCGCTCCCTACTGCAAAGATTGGAGGATTGAACATCGCTGGTACCTCAAGTAAAGGCTCACAGCAATGGGCAAATGCCTTTATTAAACATTGCCTTACTGATACCAATTACGCTACTGGAAAAATAGGCGCGCCATTAGACCTATTTAGCTTCCATGCTAAGGGCTCACCCAGGGTTGTTAACGGAGTGGTACAGATGAATGCGGCTCCGCAGCTGCGTGATATTGCTATGGGTTTCAAGATCGCAGCATCTTATCCCGAGACTAAAAATATACCCCTTATCATCGGTGAATCTGACCCGGAGGGTTGCGCGGCATGTGGCATGGCGACCAATAAAGAAAATGCCTATCGAAATGGAACCATGTATTCTAGCTATACAGCAGCAACTTTTGCGCGAAAGTATGAACTGGAAGATCAATATGGCATAAATTTCAGAGGTGCGGTTTCCTGGAGTTTTGAGTTTGAAAACCAACCCTGGTTTTACGGCTTTCGCGATCTGGCCACTAATGGTGTGGATAAACCGGTGTTGAACGTATTTAGGATGTTTAGTAAAATGAGTGGAAATCGTGTAGATGCCAGCAGTAACAGAATGTATCCTTTAAAGTTGGTAATGGATTCAAGCGTTAGAGGTAAACAAACAGATATCGGCGTTTTGGCTTCAAAGGATAAGCATTCAGCCGCAGTTATGATATGGAATTATCATGACCTGGATATTAAAGGCAAGGCAGAAAAAGTGCAAGTAACGATTAATGACATTCCTTCGAAAAAGATTAGCCTGACACACTATCGAATTGACGACGAACATAGCAATTCGTATGAGGTCTGGAAAAAGATGGGCTCACCTCAGAATCCAACTAAAATCCAAGTAGTAGAACTAGAAAAAGCAGGGCAGTTGAAAATGATGGAATCCACTAAGAAATTGACCTTAAAATCTGCTACCGCCACGCTGGATATAGCTCTTCCAAGACAGGGCGTATCTTTGATAAAAATAGACTGGTGATCCAACTATGCCCCAAATGATAAATTGAATACTACTCTTTGTCCCTCTGGGGTCAAGCATTCAAATCGCATAATTCCGTTAGTAGATGCTTTGAAAATATTTACTATATCACCCACACTGTTAACACGGTAACCATTCACACTTAGAATGATAGAGCCGCTCTGGAGACCAATCTGCGCTAAAAGACCATCAGCTTCAACTTTGCTTATTCCCAATCCGCTAGGTAACCCATAGCGTTGCTTAAATGCTGTTGACAGCGGTGCAAATGAAGCCCCTAGTTGTGAGGTTATAGCGTCAGCATCTGTCATTCGAGATGATTTTGGTGCGGCCTCCTGTGCTTGAAGGGTAACATTCGTTGTTGCGTTCTGTTGCCCACGTTTGTATTTCAACTTTACAGCGTCGCCCGGACTATGCCTTGCAATGCGCTCAGAAAGTTCTACAGAAGAACTAATTGTCGCGTCATCTATCCCCTGAATAATATCGCCTGCTTTTAAACCTCCTTGAGCAGCGGCGCTTCCTGGTTGAACACTGGTTATGTACGCACCCAGAACACTTCCTGGTTTGATTCCTTGTTGAATTAAAAACTGGTCTTCTGTAGAGGGCGAGGGAAAGCTTACACCCAGCAATCCACGCCTCACTTCGCCATATTTGATAAGGTCTTTGACAATTTTGTCTGCAAGATTAACAGGAATCGCAAATCCATAACCTTCATAGCTACCACTTTGAGAAGCTATAGCGGCATTGATGCCAATTAGCTGACCGCTTGTATTAACCAACGCCCCGCCGCTGTTGCCAGGGTTTATGGCTGCATCTGTCTGAATAAATGCCTCTACCGCCGAGCCCATTGTGGTCGCATTACCCAACTGTCGGTCTTGTCCCTCTTCTTTCTGACCAATGATTCCAATGCTCCTGCCTTTCGCGCTCACAATACCTGCGGTAACCGTGGTATTGAGTGAAAATGGATAGCCGGCAGCCAAAACCCACTCACCAACCTGTACCTGATCAGAATTACCAACTGTGATTGCCTTTAAGTCTTTTGCATCAATCTTTATTACTGCAAGATCTGTATTTGGATCTGCGCCGATTAACTTTGCTTCAAAAATTCGTTTATCAGTAAGAATTACTTGAATTGCAGTTGCACTATTAACCACATGATTATTGGTGATGATGTACCCATCAGTACTAAATATCACTCCCGAACCGGAGCCCATTACCGACTGCGGTTGGCGGGGACTATCATAATAGGGGTCATACCTGCCGCTCCCGGCAGAGCTTCTGCTGACCATAACTTTTATATGAACAATGGATTGCGTGACCAACGCCGCAGCATTTATAAACTCTGGGGCTTCCGCAGTTATTCTGCCCTTTGCACTGGCAGCTGTAAAACCGAAATTATTACTAACATCGTCAGGGACAGACTGAGAGGATGCAAATTTAAAAGTACCGAAACTTACTAAAGCTGCGACAACGGCTGTCATTGCAATTATTCCAAACTTATTCATACTAGTAAAACCCCTGAAAAATGGTTTTGTTTGAGCTTGACTTTGCTACCTTTGATGGGTAAGAGATTTGTGCCAAAATAAATTAAATAAAGCTAATTAATGAATAAGATCATTGTTGATACCTACAAAAGATCTTTTAGCGGCTTAAGTCGCGAAACCTGGCTATTAAGCACAGTGATGATGTTCAACAGGTTTGGTAACATGGCCGTACCGTTTATGGGACTTTATGTCACACAGAGTTTACATCGTTCAGAAATTGATGCAGGATTGATTATTACGCTGTTTGGTATTGGTTCAATAATGGGCGCTGCGATTGGGGGTAAATTAACTGACGTGATTGGTTTTCGACCAGTGCAAATCTTATCGTCAATCATTGGTGGCTTACTTTTCATGCTCTTCTCTACCATCACTCACTTCTCAACGCTTTGCATACTAACAGTTGTCATCAGCTTTTTTTCTGAAGCCTTTAGACCTGCTAATTTTACCGCAGTAGCTAGCTATGCAAAGGAGGGAACCACTACGAGATCTTATTCTTTAAACAGGCTTGCCACTAACATCGGTTGGTCGGTGGGTATAAGCATGGCTGGAATAGTTGCATCCATAAACTATAAGCTCCTGTTTATTGTAGAAGGTACGGTAAGTATACTTGTCGGCCTTTCCATCTTTTTCCTACTGCCGATGGTTAGTGGTTTTATGAAAAAGGCTAAAGAAAACCGCAGTAATATGGTGATCATAAAGCCTTGGCAGGATACCTTTTACGTGAAGTTTATTCTGCTCACGACAGTATTCATCACCTGTGCTTTTCTAATGTTTAGAGTAGTTCCGGTTTTTTTTAAAGAAGAGTGGCACATTGATGAATTTGCTATCGGAATAATTATGGGCTTGAATGGTGCTGTAATCGCATTATTTGAAATGATCCTTATTGATAAAATCGAAAAGAAGCGGTCACCAATATTTTTCATATCCATAGGATCTATATTCTTTGCGATTTCCTATGTTATTTTGAGCGTGCCATTTATGTTTCATGTGTCTATGGCTGTACTGACAGTTTTGATTTTTACCATAGGGGAGATGTTCGTCCTTCCTTTTATAAACGCTGTAGTGATCAGTAGAAGCAATGAACACAATAGGGGATTGTATGCCGCAGCCTATACTTTGAGCTGGTCTTTCGCCCAGGTAGTCGGCCCGTTTACTGGCTTTGCTATCGCTAAGCACCTGGGGTACAATTGGCTGTGGGGAGGAATTGCACTTCTTTTAATGCTTTCCGCATTTGGGTTCAATTTATTAAGCAGGCGTGTTTCAGCACCTTTACAAAACGTTAACATATAAATCAGTTATAGCCAGATAAATTATCCTGTGCGATATTGAATTGAGGTTGTTACTTTAGCAAACCTTAAAAACATGATCCCTACATTCAATGGCCAAACGTATCAACGAAATCGCAGACATTTCCTTTTCTGACCGTTTCTCTGCTCTAAAGAATCTACCTGCTTTATTCCGGCTGGTTTGGGCTAGTAGTCCTTCTAAAACAGCTTTAAGCTTTTGCCTGCGCATTGTTCGCTCAGCTATGCCGATAGCTTTACTATATGTAGGAAAGCTGATTATCGATGAAGTAGTGCAATTGAATCAACAGGGTGGGAGCCAGCAGGTATTATGGGAGCTCGTACTCGTTGAATTTCTGCTTGCGGTTGTTACAGATACCCTGAACCGAAGCATCATCCTTACGGATAGTTTATTAGGCGACCTATTTTCTAACCATAGTTCGATAAGAATCATGAATCATGCTGCAAAGCTTGATCTGGAACAATTTGAAGATTCCATATTTTATGATAAAATGGAGCGGGCCAGACAGCAAACGGTTGGCCGTAGTGCCCTATTGACACAGGTAATGACACAGATTCAAGATTTAGTATCCATGCTCTTTTTACTTGCAGGAATAATCGCTTTCAATCCCTGGTTGATCCTATTACTGATCGTTGCTATTCTTCCATCGTTTCTTGGCGAATCACATTTCAACGGTCAAAACTATGCGCTCACAAGGAGTCAAACGCCTCAGCGTCGTGAGTTGGATTATGTGCGATTCCTAGGTGCTAGTGACGAGACAGCTAAAGAAGTGAAGATATTTGGTTTGTCTGACTTCATCATTACCAGATTTAAATCTATCTCAGGTAAGTTTTATAAGGACAATAGCAAATTGGCTGTAAAGCGTTCCCTTTGGGGCGTGCTATTCTCGGTAGTCGGAACGATAGGCTATTATGGGGCGTACGGACTGATCATTAATCAAACTATAACTGGCATTATCACAATTGGAACGCTTACGTTTCTGGCAGGCTCCTTCCGGCAGTTGAGCAACCTTATGGAGGCAATGCTAAACAGGTTCACCATAGTGTCGCAGGGTGCGATCTACCTGAATGACTTCCTTGAGTTTTTCGAGATTAAGCCGAGGATCAGTATTGCCGGAAAACCTCTACCATTTCCCAACCCCATAAAACAGGGTTTCGTTTTTGAAGATGTAGGATTTAAGTACCATAATTCTGAGCTATGGGCAAACCGGCATCTTAGCTTCAGCCTGCATCCTGGAGAGAAGCTCGCCTTAGTTGGAGAAAACGGCGCAGGGAAGACTACATTAGTAAAGCTCTTGGCCCGCCTATATGACCCTACTGAAGGTCGGATTCTGTTGGATGGCCATGACTTAAAACAATATGCGATTGAAGATCTTAGGTTTAATTTGGGAATCATCTTTCAGGATTATCTGCGTTATCAAATGACCCTGTCACAGAATATCGCCGTTGGGAATATCATTGAGATCGATAACGAACACTTGATCAAAAGGGCGGCGAAGGAAAGTTTGGCTGATTCGGTGGCGAAGAAATTACCAGGTCATTATGAACAGTGGCTGGGCAGGCGTTTTAATAATGGGGTGGAATTGTCTGGTGGAGAATGGCAGAAGGTAGCACTTGCCAGGGCTTATATGAAAGATGCGCAGTTGCTGATCTTAGATGAACCTACCGCGGCTCTTGATGCGAGTGCAGAGTTTGAAGTATTTCA
>JACMPF010000048.1 GCA_014377665.1 Pedobacter sp.
TATTTGCTGAAATTATAATATTAAATCTATAATTTAGTATTTAAAGACGATATTTGCACAAAAATTATAACAGGTTATGCCAAATATAGTTCGTCTTATTTTAGGTTTTGTTTTATTGGGAGCTTCTGTTGCCTTAATGATCTTCGGTTTATGGGGATGGGGTATTTTAGGTGTATTTTTAAGTATACTCGTTTTCGTTACGTTCTTTTTCAACGAAAACATGCTATTGGCACAATGGTTTCTAAGGAAGGACGATATGGTGAAAGCTGAGCGTTTTTTAAAGAGAATCACTAACTATGAAAAGCAATTAATTCGTGTACAACACGGTTATTACAACCTTTTGATTGGTTTAATTGAATCCAGAAAAGCACCAATGCAATCAGAAAAGTATTTCAAGAAAGCAATATCCCTTGGTTTACATATGGACCACAACATTGCCTTGGCCAAGCTCAGCCTAGCGGGAATTGCAATGGGAAAAAGAAATAAAAGAGAGGCTACATTGTACTTGTCTGAAGCCAAAAAAGCCGATAAAAATAAGCTTTTAGCGGATCAAATAAAACAGATGAAAGATCAAATGGTCTTGATGGACAGACAGCAAATCAGATATAGATAAATACTTAGGCCACACCAATACGGTGTGGCTTTTTACTTTTCGCTAAGTCTGTCGAAGTTCTCTTCTGCGGTAAAATCTGATGATCTGCTAATCAGGTCATCCTCCATATAATCATTTCTTTTACTGAAGAACAACTGTTCAGATTGAATTCTTTTAATCAGCTGTCTAATTAGGGTTAGGTCAAAAGAGTCTTTACTCAATTTGATACAATATTCGTTGTCTGTTATTTCTAGGCTTGATATATTCATGATAATATAAATTATTTAGGCCTTAAAAGTAAGAAAGCTCCGCTACAATAGATGCAGCAGAGCTTTAACGTTTCGTTATCTTTATGTTAAGAGAACCAGGCAGTTACTTCTTCTTTAGAAGGCATCACAAGGTCTAACTTTAACTTTTTACGCATCCCTCCAAGGTCATTAAACACCTTATTCGGGTTAGCAGCTTTCAACTCTTCAATGGTATTTATTCCCATCTTCCTAATCACCTGAACCCACTCTGACGTTACTCCAGCATCAACGAAGTCTTCATCTGTGGTTACTTTTGCTTTTTTCTCAGGTCTCATTTGAGGGAAGAAAAGAACCTCCTGAATGGTCGATTGATTTGTCATTAACATCACCAACCGGTCAATTCCTATTCCCAAGCCGGAAGTAGGAGGCATTCCATACTCCAGTGCTCTGATGAAATCTTCATCCATTGCCATTGCTTCAGCATCACCTCTGGCTGCAAGCTTTAACTGATCTTCAAAGCGTTCACGCTGGTCAATCGGGTCATTCAATTCTGAATACGCATTTCCGATCTCCTTGCCCATCACAAACAATTCGAACCTTTCTACCAGGCCTTCCTCGGTACGGTGTTTTTTAGCCAGGGGAGTCATCTCCAAGGGATAATCGGTAATATAAGTAGGCTGAATAAGATTCGCTTCTACCTTTTCGCTGAAAATCTCATCTACCAACTTTCCTCTGCCCATACTCGCATCTATCTCAATGCCAAGGCTTTTACAGGTCACCTGGAGCTCTTCTTCAGTCATATTAGAGACGTTGATGCCCGTATATTTCTCGATAGACTCATACATTGTAAGTTTCTCGTATGGGCCCTTAAAGTTAATTTGATGCTCAGCAACAGGAACAATTGCAGATCCATGAATTGCTACTGCAATTTGCTCGAAGCATTCTTCTACCATTCCCATCATCCAGATATAATCTTTGTAGGCAACATAGATCTCCATAGA